>NZ_JAFLXF010000022.1:0-120121 GCF_019891575.1 Pseudomonas sp. MIS38 | reverse complement strand
AACTTGCAGATTGTCACAGCAGGTAAGAAGATCTAAAACCGTCCACCATGTCTCCGAACATGTGTCCACCATGTCTCCGGTACATACACCCGGAGGGAGAGGGGGCCGATCCGGGAATATTCTAGTAATACACCGACCTGAAAGGGGTCTACCGAATCCATAATCGACTCGGTCTCTCGGGTCGATGTATGACGCACCACACCTCAGTCAGCCCCCTCTCCCGGAGGGGGAGAGGGGCCGATCCGGGAATTTTAATAATACGCCGACCTGAAAATGCTTTGCCGAATCCATAGTCGACTCGGTATTGCAGGTCGATGTATGACGCACCACACCTCAGTCAGTCCCCTCTCCCTCCGGGAGAGGGTTAGGGTGAGGGGCTTTTCAAGCTTTTGGCTTATCATTAAGCCCTGACGACGCTCACCCAAAGGCTCCCCCGGCATGCTGGCAATCTTCCTCGAAACCTTGAACATCACCGCGCCGGTGTTCGCCATGCTGTTCCTCGGGGTGTTGCTCAAGCGCATCGACTGGATCAACGACAACTTCATCCACACCGCCTCGGCGCTGGTGTTCAACGTCAGCATGCCGGCGCTGCTGTTTCTCGGGATTCTGCATGCGGATCTGCACGCCGCACTGCAACCGGCGCTGCTGATCTATTTTGCGATCGCGACGCTGGTGAGTTTTGCCCTGGCCTGGGGCTGGGCGATCATCAAGTGCCCGCGTGAAGATCGCGGTATCTACACCCAGGGTGCGTTTCGCGGCAACAACGGGGTGATCGGTCTGGCGCTGGCGGCGAGCATGTACGGCGACTACGGGATTTCCCTCGGGGCGATTCTCGCGGCGCTGGTGATCCTGTTTTACAACACGCTGTCGACCATCGTGCTCGCGGTGTACAGCCCGGTGATCAAGTCCGATCCGTGGAGCATCTGCAAAAGCGTGTTCAGCAACCCGCTGATCATCAGCGTGATTGCCGCCGCGCCGTTCGCGTATTTCCAGATCAGCCTGCCGGGCTGGCTGGAAACCTCCGGCCAGTATCTGGCGCAAACCACTTTGCCGCTGGCGCTGATCTGCATTGGTGGCACGCTGTCACTGGCGGCGCTGCGCAAGAGCGGCAGCATGGCGCTGAGTTCGAGTCTGGTGAAGATGATCGGCCTGCCGGTGCTGGCGACGCTGGGGGCGTGGTTGTGGGGCTTTCGTGGCGCAGAGCTGGGGATTCTGTTTCTGTACTTCGGCAGCCCGACGGCGGCGGCCAGTTTCGTCATGGCCCGGGCGGCGCAGGGCAATCATGAGCTGGCAGCGGCGATCATTGTGCTGACCACGCTGATGGCGGCGGTGACCACCAATATCGGGATCTTTCTGTTGCAGTGGGGTGGGTGGATCTAGCCTGAGACTCGGGTTGCTCCTGCGGGCCTCTTCGCGAGCAAGCCCGCTCCCACAGGTTTTTGTGTTGTTAATCAGATTTCAACAACACCAAAGAACCCTGTGGGAGCGGGCTTGCTCGCGAAGGCGTCAGTCCTTTCACTCAGGTTTCTGGTAACTGTCGATCACTTCCTGCGCCGCGCGAAACGCATCAATCGCCGCCGGCACCCCGGCGTACACCGCGCAATGCAGCAGCGCCTCGCGAATCTCCTCGACCGTGCAGCCATTGTTCAGCGCACCGCGCACGTGGCCCTTCAATTCCTGCGGGCACTTCAATGCGGTCAGCGCTGCAAGGGTAATCAGGCTGCGGGTTTTCAGCGGCAGACCTTCGCGATTCCACACGCCGCCCCAGGCGTGTTCATTGACGAAATCCTGCAACGGCTGAGTGAATTCGGTGGCGTTGCCCAAGGCGCGATCAACGAACGCATCACCCATTACCTGACGGCGGATTTCAACCCCGGTTTTCTGCGAATCGGTCATGGCACATCCCTCTTGTGGTGTTGGCGGCGCCAGGCGCGTACGGACGTGAACAACAGAAACGCCAGCAGCGTCGGCAGCACGTAGAACAGCATCAGTTTTTCCAGTTTGCCGGCCAGCGGCATGCCGGTGGTGAACGACACCACGTGCAGTCCGTAAGCCGCGTACAAACCGAGCAACAGCAGACCCTCGGCGCGGGTCACACGGTAGCCGGAATAGAACACCGGCAGGCACAGCGCGGCGACGCCGAGCATCACCGGCAAGTCGAAATCCAGCGCGTTGGGCGAGACCGACAACGGCGTCGGCGCAATCAACGCAGTGACCCCGAGCACCCCGAGCAGGTTGAACAGGTTGGCGCCAATCACGTTGCCCACGGCGATATCGCGTTGCCCGCGCAATGCCGCGATCAGCGAGGTGGCGAGTTCCGGCAGCGAGGTGCCGACCGCAACCACCGTCAGACCGATCACCCGTTCGGAGAAGCCCAGATCGGTCGCCACCGCCACCGCTGCGCCGAGCAGCAAATGCCCGGCGAACACCAACAGCGCCAGGCCGACAACGATCATCAGCAGACTGCTGAACCACGGCACCTGCGGAGGTTGTGGCGATTCCGAATGCGGGCGCGCCGAGTGCCGCGACTGGCGCAGCAACAGGCCCAGATACAACGCCAATGCCGCGAGCAACAGCACGCCGTCGAAGCGGCCGATCTGTTCATTCCAAGCGAGGACGAACACCAGCAGGCTGGCGCCGATCATCAGTGGAATATCCAGGCGCACCAGTTGCCGCGACACCCGCAGCGGAATGATCAGCGCCGACAGGCCGAGGGTCACGAGGATGTTGAAGATGCTGCTGCCGATCACGCTGCCGACGGCAATGTCGGGGTTGTGCGCCAGGGTCGCTTGCAGGCTGACCGCCATCTGCGGGGCGCTGCTGCCGAGGGCGACGATGGTCAGGCCGATGATCAGCGGCCGCACATGCAGGCGCGCGGCCAGACGCACCGCGGCGCGCACCATCAGTTCGGCGCCGAGGATCAGCAGGATCAGGCCGCTAAGCAGCTCGATCACCTTGATCAGTGGTAGGTCGGCTAGAGCAAAAATGGTCAGCGCTCCATCAGTCGTCGAGGGCCTGTATGCGCACCCGTGCGGTGCCGCTACCGAGCATGCCGAGGTGTTCGGCGGCTTCACGCGAGACATCGATCAAGCGGCCACGGGTGTGCGGGCCACGATCGTTGATGCGCACAACGCAGGATTTGTCGTTTTTCAGGTTGGTGACCTTCACCCGGGTGCCGAATGGCAATTGGCGGTGGGCGGCGGTCAGGGAATGCTGGTTGAACGGCTCGCCACTGGCGGTGCGCTTACCGTGGTGCCTGGCACCGTAGTAGGAGGCGACGCCGGTCTGGTCGTAACCGTGCGGGTCGATGATGTCGTTGCTGGCGCAACCGGCGAGCAAGGAGAGCAGGGCGCAGGCGCCGAGCAGACGTTTCATTCAAAGGCTCCACAAAACAAATGTGGAAACAACCCAATGTGAAGATCAGCTTCTGTGGCGAGGGGATTTATCCCCGATGGCGCGCGCAGCGCCCCCAAATTCCAGATACAGAAGAATTGGGGCCGCTTCGCAGCCCATCGGGGATAAATCCCCTCACCACAAAACCCCTTCAGCCATGGATTGTTCCCACAGGGGATGGAGCCAGGCTTCAGGTCTGGCCCCATTTGCATCAGCCTTCGAGCTTGCTTTTCAGCAGTTCGTTCACTTGCTGCGGGTTGGCTTTGCCTTTCGAAGCCTTCATGGCCTGACCGACAAAGAAGCCGAACATCTTGCCGCGCTTGGCTTCGTCTGCCGCACGGTATTGTTCGACCTGCTCGGCGTTGGCCGCGAGCATTTCGTCCAGCACCGCGGAGATCGCGCCGCTGTCGGTCACTTGCTTCAGACCGCGCTTGTCGATGATCTCGTCCGCCGTGCCTTCGCCGTTGGCCATCGCTTCGAACACCACTTTGGCGATCTTGCCGGAGATGGTGTTGTCCTTGATGCGCTGCAGCATGCCGCCCAACAGTTCAGCGGAAACCGGCGACTCGTCGATGTCCAGGCCTTGCTTGTTGAGCAGGCTGCCCAACTCGACCATCACCCAGTTCGCCGCCAGTTTGGCGTCGCCGCCGATGGCTGCGACCTTCTCGAAGTAGTCCGCTTGCTCACGGCTGGTAGCCAGCACGTTGGCGTCGTAGGCCGACAGACCGAACTGGCTCTGGAAGCGCTCGCGTTTTTGCGGTGGCAGTTCCGGCAGGGTAGCGCGCACCTCGCCGAGGAACGACTCTTCGATGACCACTGGCAGCAGGTCCGGGTCGGGGAAGTAACGATAGTCGTTGGCTTCCTCTTTGGAGCGCATCGGACGGGTCTCGTCCTTGTTCGGATCGTACAGACGGGTCTGCTGGATCACTTTGCCGCCGTCTTCGATCAGCTCGATCTGCCGCTGGATCTCGGAGTTGATGGCCTTCTCGATGAAGCGGAACGAGTTGACGTTCTTGATCTCGCAGCGGGTGCCGAACTCGACCTGGCCTTTCGGGCGGACCGAGACGTTGCAGTCGCAACGCAGCGAACCTTCGGCCATGTTGCCGTCGCAGATGCCCAGATAACGTACCAACGCGTGGATCGCCTTGACGTAAGCCACGGCTTCCTTGGCGCTGCGCATGTCCGGCTCGGAAACGATTTCCAGCAGCGGCGTGCCGGCACGGTTCAGGTCGATGCCGGTGGCACCGTTGAATTCTTCGTGCAGACTCTTGCCGGCGTCTTCTTCCAGGTGCGCGCGGGTGATGCCGACACGTTTGACGGTGCCGTCTTCCAGCGCGATGTCCAGGTGGCCCTTGCCGACGATCGGCAATTCCATCTGACTGATCTGGTAGCCCTTCGGCAGGTCCGGGTAGAAGTAGTTTTTGCGGGCGAACACGTTGTGCTGACCGATCTCGGCGTCAATCGCCAGACCGAACATCACCGCCATGCGCACCGCTTCCTGGTTCAGCACCGGCAATACGCCGGGCATGCCCAGGTCGATCAGGCTGGCCTGGGTGTTCGGCTCGGAGCCGAACTGGGTGGAACTACCGGAAAAGATTTTCGACCGGGTAGTGAGCTGAGTGTGAATCTCCAGCCCGATCACGACTTCCCATTGCATGTGTGTCTCCTCAGAAGCCGGTTGGGGTGCGGGTGTGCCAGTCAGTGTTCAACTGATACTGATGGGCAACGTTCAACAGGCGACCTTCCTGGAAATACGGCGCAAGCAACTGCACGCCCACCGGCAGACCGTCGACAAAACCGGCCGGCATCGACAGGCCCGGCAGGCCCGCGAGGTTGGCGGTGATGGTGTAGACGTCTTCCAGATAGGCAGCGACCGGATCGCTGTTCTTCGCGCCGAGTTTCCAGGCCGGGTTCGGCGTGGTTGGGCCGAGGATGATGTCGACTTCATTAAAGGCCGCCATGAAGTCGTTCTTCACCAGACGACGGATCTTCTGCGCTTTCAGGTAGTAGGCGTCGTAGTAACCGGCGGACAGCGCGTAGGCGCCGACCATGATCCGGCGCTGCACTTCCGGCCCGAATCCTTCGCCACGCGAGCGTTTGTACAGGTCGATCAGGTTTTCCGGGTTCTCGCAGCGATGGCCGAAGCGCACGCCGTCGAAACGCGACAGGTTCGAGGAGGCCTCGGCTGGCGCGATCACGTAGTACGCAGGAATCGCGTGCTGCATGTTCGGCAGGCTGATTTCCTTGATCACGGCACCGAGCTTCTGCAGCTCTTTGATGCTGTTCTGGATCAGCTCGGCGATGCGCGGGTCGAGACCGGCGCTGAAGTATTCCTTCGGCACGCCGATGCGCAGGCCCTGCAGCGAAGTGTTGAGGCTGGCGGAGTAATCCGGAACCGGCTCATCGATGCTGGTGGAGTCGTTCTGGTCGAACCCGGCCATACCTTGCAACAAAATCGCGCAGTCTTCGGCCGTACGCGCCAACGGGCCACCTTGGTCGAGGCTGGAGGCGTAAGCGATCATGCCCCAGCGCGAAACACGACCGTACGTCGGTTTCAGGCCTGTGAGGTTGGTGAATGCAGCGGGCTGACGGATCGAACCACCGGTATCGGTGGCCGTGGCCGCCGGCAACAGACGAGCGGCAACCGCCGCCGCCGAACCACCGGACGAACCACCCGGCACGTGTTCCAGGTTCCACGGGTTTTTCACCGCACCGTACCAGCTCGACTCGTTGGCCGAACCCATGGCGAATTCGTCCATGTTGGTCTTGCCCAGGGTCACGGCGCCGGCAGCGGCCAGTTTCGCGACCACGGTGGCGTCGTACGGGGCCTTGAAGTTGTCGAGCATCTTCGAACCGCAGCTCGTGCGGATGCCCTGGGTGCAAAACAAGTCCTTGTGGGCGATCGGCGCACCGAGCAGGGCGCCGCTCTCACCGTTGGCCCGGCGTGCATCGGCGGCTTTCGCCTGCTCGAGTGCCAGCTCTTCGGTGAGGCTGATGAAACTGTTGAGCTGCGGATCGAGCTGGGTAATACGCGCCAGCAGGACTTTGGTCAGCTCTTCGGAGGAAAACTTTTTATCGGCGAGACCGCGGGCGATCTCGGCCAGAGTCATTTGATGCATTGCAGGCTCTTTCCCTTTAGTCGATGACTTTCGGAACCAGATACAGGCCGTTTTCGACCGCTGGTGCGATGGACTGATAGGCCTCGCGGTGATTGGTCTCGGTCACGACGTCGGCGCGCAGGCGCTGACTGGCTTCCAGCGGGTGGGCCAAAGGCTCGATACCGTCGGTATCGACGGCCTGCATTTCGTCGACCAGCCCGAGAATGCTGTTGAGGGCGGAAGTAATGTGCGGAAGATCGGCATCATTCAGGCCAAGGCAGGCCAGATGTGCGATTTTTTCCACGTCGGAGCGTTCTAGCGCCATCGGGATTCTCCAGTGGAAAACAGAACGGACGGCGTCCGTGTGTTAGATTGTCGGAACACTACCGCACTTCTACGGTCATAAGGCCGCGATTGTGGGGCTTGGTGCACAGAAAAGCGGCCAATTTAACATATTGGCGCCTTGCCCAAAATCCCTGTCGTTGTTAGAGTTTGCCGCACTTTTTTACCCACGCGTTGCCTAGGGTCCCTTTCCCATGTTCAAGAAACTGCGTGGCATGTTTTCCAGCGATCTTTCCATTGACCTGGGCACTGCCAACACCCTTATTTACGTGCGCGAGCGCGGTATCGTCCTGAATGAGCCATCGGTTGTGGCCATTCGGACACACGGTAACCAGAAAAGTGTCGTTGCTGTCGGCACCGAAGCCAAGCGCATGCTCGGCCGTACGCCGGGCAACATTGCTGCCATTCGTCCGATGAAGGACGGCGTGATCGCCGACTTCAGCGTCTGCGAAAAGATGCTGCAATACTTTATCAACAAGGTTCACGAAAACAGCTTTCTGCAGCCCAGCCCTCGTGTGCTGATCTGCGTTCCATGCAAATCCACCCAGGTTGAGCGTCGTGCCATCCGTGAATCGGCCCTCGGTGCCGGTGCCCGTGAAGTGTTCCTGATCGAAGAGCCGATGGCTGCTGCGATCGGTGCCGGCCTGCCGGTTGAAGAAGCACGCGGTTCGATGGTCGTCGATATCGGTGGTGGTACCACTGAAATCGCGCTGATCTCCCTGAACGGTGTGGTCTACGCCGAATCCGTCCGCGTGGGCGGCGACCGCTTCGACGAAGCGATCATCACCTACGTACGCCGCAACTACGGCAGCCTGATCGGTGAATCGACTGCCGAGCGCATCAAGCAGGAAATCGGTACGGCCTACCCGGGCGGCGAAGTTCGCGAAGTCGACGTTCGCGGTCGCAACCTGGCCGAAGGCGTTCCACGTGCATTCACCCTGAACTCCAACGAAGTGCTGGAAGCTCTGCAAGAGTCCCTGGCCACTATCGTTCAGGCGGTGAAAAGCGCGCTGGAGCAATCGCCGCCGGAACTGGCTTCCGACATCGCCGAGCGTGGCCTGGTGCTGACCGGTGGTGGCGCGCTGCTGCGTGACCTCGACAAGTTGCTGGCCCAGGAAACCGGTCTGCCGGTGATCGTTGCCGAAGATCCGCTGACCTGTGTTGCTCGCGGCGGTGGCCGTGCATTGGAAATGATGGACAAGCACACCATGGACCTGCTCTCCAGCGAATAAGCGCCGGTTTGCAATACGTGGGTGAGCGCACAGGCAGCACTTTGCAGTGCTGCCTGTTGGCGTTTATCTTCTGTCAGTCTTCATCCAGGCCGGTTTGATGCCGTATGAATAAACAGAACATTTGCCTGGGAGGAGCGGCTTATTAAACCGCTTTTCGCCAAAGGCCCTTCGTTGGGTGTGCGCCTGTTGGTGCTGGCCGTGCTGTCGGTCGCGCTGATGGTGGTCGATGCCCGCTTCGACCTGCTCAAACCCGCGCGCAAACAAGCGTCGCTGGTGTTGATGGACGCCTACTGGATCACCGACCTGCCCGGACGGCTGTGGGAAGGGATCGCCAGTCAGTTCGGCAGCCGCACCGAGCTGGTCGCCGAAAACGAAAAACTCAAGACCGAGAACCTGCTGTTGCAGGGGCGCATGCAGAAGCTTGCCGCCCTTACCGAGCAGAACGTGCGGCTGCGCGAGTTGCTCAATTCCTCCGCACTGGTCAACGAAAAGGTCGAAGTGGCCGAGTTGATCGGCATGGACCCCAATCCCTTCACCCATCGCATCATCATCAATAAAGGTGAGCGCGATGGCGTGGTGCTCGGTCAGCCGGTGCTCGATGCACGCGGTCTGATGGGCCAGGTGGTCGAGTTGATGCCGTACACCTCCCGGGTGCTGCTGCTGACCGACACCACTCACAGCATTCCTGTGCAGGTGAACCGTAACGGTCTGCGGGCGATTGCCAGCGGCACCGGCAACCCGGAACGTCTGGAACTGCGGCATGTTGCCGATACCGCTGACATCAAGGAAGGCGATCTGCTGGTCAGCTCCGGCCTGGGTCAGCGCTTCCCGGCCGGTTATCCGGTGGCGACGGTCAAGGAAGTCATCCACGATTCCGGCCAGCCGTTCGCAATTGTCCGCGCGGTGCCGACCGCTGCGTTGAACCGCAGCCGTTATCTGCTGCTGGTGTTCAGTGACAACCGCACCGCCGAAGAGCGCGCCAACGATGCGGCGCAGGCCCAGGAAAATCTCGATGCGCAGGGCGGTGGCCCGATGCTTCCGGCCACGGTGCCGAAAGTCGTCAACACACCGGCTGCCGCTGCAGCGCCAGCCGCCCCGGCAGCACCGGCCGCTGCGGCCAGCACCACGCCGGCCAAACCTGCTGCGAGCAAACCCGCTGCGGCCAAGCCTGCGGCGGCGGCCAAACCGCCAGCATCCCAGCCTGCTGCGCGTCCGGCGGCGAAACCGCCCGCCACTGCGCCGGGCAACACAGGGAGACAAGAATAATGGTCGGCGCTACCGCTTCGCGTAACGGCTGGATTGTCTGGCTGACTTTTGTCTTCGGCATCCTGCTCAGCGTTTCACCGCTGCCGATGTTCATGGAAATCCTGCGTCCCCTCTGGCTGGCCTTGCTGCTGACTTTCTGGGCGTTGTACATGTCGCATACGGTCGGCATGGTCACCGCGTTCTGCCTGGGGTTGGCCGAAGACGTGCTGCAGGGCGATCTGCTTGGCCAGAATGCCTTGATCCTGACGCTGATCACCTTCCTCGTGCTGTCGTTGCAGCAGCGTCTGCGGATGTTCCCGATGTGGCAGCAATGCCTGGTGATCCTGGTGATCTTCGGCCTCGCTCAACTGGTGCAGCTGTGGCTCAGCGCCTTGACCGGCAATCGTCAGCCCACCCTGGCGCTGGTACTGCCGGCACTGGTCAGTGCCTTGCTCTGGCCTTGGGTCAGCTTCGCTTTGCGTGGATTGCGCCGGCGCTACAAAATCAACTGATTCGGTCAGGCATGTGCCCGCACCTCGACAAGGGAGATGTCTTGATGAAGCCGCTTTACCTCGCCTCTGGTTCGCCGCGTCGGCGTGAGTTGCTCACGCAGATCGGCGTGCCGTTTTCCGCCATCAGTGCGGACATCGATGAAACCCCGCTCCCTGAAGAATCGCCCTCGGCCTATGTCGAACGCCTGGCGCGTGGCAAAGCCGAGGCCGGTCGACGCACGCTGGTGTCCGACGCGGCATTTTGCGTTCTGGGCGCAGATACCGCGGTGGTGCTCGACGGCAAAATTCTTGGCAAACCGGTGGACGAAGCCGATGCATGCGCCATGCTGATGATGTTGTCCGGCAAGGAGCATGAAGTGCTGACCGCCATCGCCGTGCTCGAAGGCGAGCGCTGTGAGTCGCGCGTGGTGCGCAGTCTGGTGCGGTTCCGCCCGATCAGCCGCGAAGAAGCGGCGGCCTACTGGGCCAGTGGCGAACCCCGGGACAAGGCTGGCGGTTATGGCATTCAGGGCCTCGGCGCGGTGTTTGTCGCCGGGCTCAATGGCAGCTATTCGGCGGTGGTCGGGCTGCCGGTTTGCGAAACCGCAGAACTGTTGGGCCATTTCGGCATACCCTGTTGGCAAAACCTGAACGCGCAATGAGCGTCGTACGAATCAAGATGCGGCCATTATCGTGAACATGCCTGAACGAGACCCTGCCATGAGTGAAGAGATTCTGATCAACATCACGCCGATGGAATCGCGCGTGGCGGTGGTCGAAAACGGTGTGCTGCAAGAAGTCCATGTCGAGCGCACGCAAAAACGCGGGATCGTCGGCAACATCTATAAGGGCAAGATTGTCCGGGTGCTGCCGGGCATGCAGGCGGCATTCGTCGACATCGGTCTGGATCGTGCGGCATTCATCCATGCCTCGGAAATTTCTTTGCGCGAAGGCCCGGCGGTGGAAAGCATCAGCGCGCTGGTGCACGAAGGGCAGAGCCTGGTGGTACAGGTGACCAAGGATCCGATCGGTTCCAAGGGCGCGCGCCTGACCACGCAGCTGTCGATTCCGTCGCGCTATCTGGTGTACATGCCGCGCACCGCCCACGTCGGCATTTCCCTGAAAATCGAAGACGAAGCCGAGCGCGAGCGCCTCAAGCAGGTGGTCAGCGATTGTGTGGCCAAGGAAGGAATCAAAGAGGCCGGTGGCTTCATCCTGCGTACCGCCGCCGAAGGTGCCGGGGCCGATGAGATTCTCATGGACATCCGCTACCTGCGCCGCCTGTGGGATCAGATCAATGCGCAGATCCAGACCATCGGCGCGCCGAGTGTGATCTACGAAGACCTCGGTCTGGCCCTGCGCACGTTGCGCGATCTGGTCAGCCCGAAGATCGAGAAAATCCGCATCGATTCCCGGGAAACGTTCCAGAAAACCACGCAGTTCGTCGCCGAACTGATGCCGGAGATTGCCGATCGTCTGGAGCACTATCCGGGCGAGAGGCCAATTTTCGACCTGTATGGCGTCGAAGACGAAATCCAGAAAGCCCTCGAGCGCAAAGTGCCGCTCAAGTCCGGCGGCTATCTGGTGGTCGATCCGGCGGAAGCCATGACCACCATCGACGTCAACACCGGCGCGTTTGTAGGCCATCGCAATCTCGAAGAAACCATCTTCAAGACCAACCTCGAAGCCGCCACCGCGATTGCCCGGCAGATGCGCCTGCGCAATCTGGGTGGGATCATCATCATCGACTTCATCGACATGGAAGATGAAGAGCATCAACGCCAGGTGCTGCGCACCCTGGAAAAACAGCTCGAACGTGATCACGCCAAGACCAACATCATCGGCATCACCGAGTTGGGCCTGGTGCAGATGACCCGCAAGCGCACCCGTGAAAGCCTTGAGCAAGTGCTGTGCGAACCGTGCAGCAGTTGCCAGGGCCGGGGCAAGCTGAAGACCCCGGAAACCATCTGTTACGAGATTTTCCGCGAGATTCTGCGCGAAGCCCGCGCCTATCAGGCCGAAGGTTACCGGGTGCTGGCGAACCAGAAAGTGGTGGACCGTTTGCTCGATGAAGAATCCGGTAACGTCGCCGAGCTTGAAGGGTTTATCGGCCGCACCATACGCTTTCAGGTCGAAACCATGTATTCCCAGGAACAATATGACGTGGTGCTGCTCTGAACCCCTGCAGCACAACTAATCCACAACGGCTGGCCTCAGCTTTCAGTAGTTTTTTTGCCATGGGAGCCAACTGACATGGAGCGTCTGACACGCATTTTGGCCGCACTGACCCGCTGGGGGCTGGGCCTGTGCGCGTTGGTTCTGGTGTTGATGGCGTTCTACGTCAGCCTCGGTCGGGAACTGACGCCACTGGTGGCGGAATACCGCACCGATATCGAAGACAAGGCCACGGCTGCGCTTGGCATGCCGTTGCAGATCGGCGAGCTGGAAGGCAACTGGAGCGGCTTCGCGCCGATTCTGCTGGCCCACGATGTGATGGTCGGTGACGGCGCCAATGCCTTGCGTCTGGATCGGGTGCGCGTGGTGCCTGACCTCTGGGCCAGTCTACTGTCGCGCGAAGTGCGTATCGCCCATCTGGAATTGAACGGCCTGAAGATCAGTGTCAAAGAAGCACAGGACGGCACCTGGGCGCTGGAAGGCCTGCCGGTGCAGAACGATCAGCCGCTGGATCCCGAACAATTGTTCAAGCGCTCGCAGATGGTTCAGCAACTGTCGGTGCTCGACAGTCAGGTGACCGTGCAGCCGCTGGATCAGGCGCCGATGACCTTTACGTATGTCGGCCTCAATCTGAAAACCGGCAGCAGCCGTCAGCGTCTTGATGCTCGTCTGACCTTGCCCGACGGGCAACCGGTGGCGATGAGCCTGCGTACACGGATTCGCCCCTCTCAATTGCCGGACAGTTCGCTGGAGGGTTATGTCAGCCTGCCGCAAAGCGATTGGTCGAAGTGGCTGCCGGAGCGTTTGACCCAACAGTGGAATTTTTCCGAGATCAAGGCTGGCGGCGAGCTGTGGGTGAACTGGAACGACGGCGCTCTGCAAAGCGCCGCCATCCGTTTGAACGCACCACAGGTGACCGGCGCTTATGCCGAGCGCAAGCCGATCAAGATCAGCAATCTGGCGCTCAACGGCTATTACCAGCGCGATGACGAGGGCGCGATTGTCACTCTCGATTCGCTGGCGATGAACTTCGGCGAGACCCGCTGGGAATCCCATGTGCAGCTCAAGCAGACGGTGGCCACCGATAAAACCGATGAGTTGTGGCACTTGCAGGCCGACCGCCTCGACCTGACACCGATCACGCCGTTGCTCAATGCGCTGGGGCCGTTGCCCGAAAACGTCGCTACGGTCGTCGACCACCTGAAGGTGACGGGTGGACTGCGCAACGTGCTGCTGGATTTTCGTCCCAATGCCACCGACGGCTCGAAATTCGGCTTTGCGGCCAACCTCGATAATGTCGGTTTCGATGCCTATCACGGTGCCCCGGCGGCGCGAAACGTCAGTGGCAGCCTCAGCGGCAACCTCGACGGTGGCGAGTTGCGCCTGGACAGCAAGGATTTCGTCCTGCACCTCGACCCGATCTTCGCCAAGCCATGGCAATACATCCAGGCCAATGCCCGACTGACCTGGAAGCTCGATAAAGAAGGTTTCACCCTGATCGCGCCGTACCTGAAAGTGCTGGGCGAAGAGGGCAAGATTGCCGGCGACTTCCTGATCCGCCTGCACTTCGACCATAGCCAGGAAGACTACATGGACCTGCGCGTCGGGCTGGTCGATGGCGATGGTCGCTACACCGCCAAATACCTGCCCGAAGTCTTGAGCCCGGCCCTCGACGAGTGGCTGCGTACAGCGATCCTCAAGGGCGCCGTGGATCAGGGCTTCTTCCAGTACCAGGGTTCGCTGAGCAAAAACGCCAAGGACGTGGATCGCAGCATCAGCCTGTTCTTCAAGGTGCATGACGCCGAGCTGGCGTTCCAGCCGGGCTGGCCGCACGTGAGCAAGGTCAGCGGCGATGTGTTCATCGAGGACAGCGGCGTGCGCATCGTGGCCGACAAGGGCCAGTTGCTCGACACCCAGGTCAGCGACGTTTTCGTCAACATTCCCCATGTGCCGGCCGGGCAACCTACCCATCTGTTGCTCGACGGCGGATTTGCCGGCGGGCTGGGCGATGGCCTGAAAATTCTCCAGACCGCGCCGATCGGTACCGGCGAAACCTTTGCCGGCTGGGAAGGCGAGGGCGATTTGCAGGGCAAGGTCAAACTCGACATTCCGCTGGAAAAGGGCGATCTGCCGAAGATCCTCGTCGATTTCAAAACCGCCAATGCGCGCCTGAAACTGGCCGAGCCGAAGCTGGAACTGAGCCAGCTCAAGGGCGATTTCCGTTTTGACAGCGCCAAGGGGCTGAGCGGGCAGAACATCGCCGCCAGGGCCTTCGACAAGCCGGTGACCGCGCAGATTTTCGCTGATGGCAGCCCGAACAAGCTCAAGACTCGGGTCGCGGCTTCCGGGCAGGTCGAGGTCAAGAAGCTCACTGACTGGCTGGGCGTGACTCAGCCGTTGCCGGTGTCCGGGACCCTTCCGTATCAGTTGCAGGTCAACCTTGACGGCACTGACAGTCAGCTCACTGTCAGCTCCAGCATGAAAGGCGTGGCAGTGGATCTGCCGGCACCGTTTGGCATGTCGGCCGAGCAGGGTCGTGACACGGTGTTCCGCATGACGTTGCAAGGTGCGGAGCGGCGTTACTGGGTCAACTACGATCAGCTGGCGAGCTTCACCTTCGCCGCGCCGCCGAGCAATATCGCCGATGGTCGCGGTGAGCTGTTCCTCGGTACGGGCGACGCCGTACTGCCGGAGGCCAAGGGCTTGCGCATTCGCGGTGTGCTGTCGGAGCTGGACGTCGCGCCGTGGCAGGATCTGGTCAGCAAATACGCCGGCAACGATCCGGGCGGCAGTGCCAAGCAATTGCTCAACAGTGCCGACTTCAAGGTGGGCAAGCTCACCGCCTTCGGCACCACGCTGGATCAGGCTGCTGTACAGGTCAATCGCAAGCCATGGGCGTGGAATCTGGCGCTCGAAAGCCAGCAGGCCAAGGGTTCGGCCAGCCTGCCCGATGCCAAGGGCGCGCCGATCGCGGTCAATCTGCAATACGTACGTCTGCCGGCGCCGGATCCGACGGTGCAGGCTGACGAGAATTCGCCTGATCCGCTGGTTTCGGTCGACCCGACCAAGATTCCCGCGCTGGATATCACCATCAATCAGTTGTTTCTGGGCCAGGATCTGGTGGGCGGCTGGTCGCTCAAGGTTCGACCGACGGCCAAAGGCATTGCCCTGAACAATCTCGATATGGGCCTCAAGGGCATTCTGTTGCAGGGCAATGGCGGCTGGGAAGGGGCGCCGGGTTCGACCAACAGCTGGTTCAAGGGCCGGATCAGCGGCAAAAACCTTGCCGATGTGCTCAAGGGCTGGGGCTTTGCGCCGAGCGTGACCAGTGAAGAGTTCCACATGGATGTCGATGGCCGCTGGCCGGGCTCGCCGGCATGGCTGGCAACCAAGCGCTTCTCCGGCACGCTGGATGCCTCGCTCAATAAAGGTCAGTTCGTTGAAGTGGAGGGCGGCGCGCAGGCGTTGCGGGTGTTTGGCCTGCTCAACTTCAACTCCATCGGCCGTCGCCTGCGTCTGGACTTCTCCGACTTGTTTGGCAAAGGCTTGAGCTACGATCGGGTCAAGGGCCTGTTGGTGGCTAATAACGGCGTGTATGTCACCCGCGAGCCGATTCGTCTGACCGGTCCTTCGAGCAATCTTGAGCTGGACGGTACGCTGGATCTGGTCGGCGATCAGGTCGACGCGAAATTGCTGGTGACCTTGCCGGTGACCAACAACCTGCCGATTGCCGCGTTGATCGTCGGCGCGCCGGCGGTCGGCGGGGCGTTGTTCCTGATCGACAAGCTGATCGGCGACCGCGTGGCACGCTTCGCCAGCGTCAAGTACACCGTCAAAGGCCCGTGGAAAGAGCCGAAAATCACCTTCGACAAGCCTTTTTGAACAGCCACATCCCAGGCCTATGGAGTAGCATGGCCGCATACCTGTTACGGAGTGCGCCATGTCTTTAGCGGTGATTCAAATGGTCAGCCAGAGCGATGTGCTGGCCAATCTGGCGCAGGCTCGACGCCTGCTCGAACAGGCTGCGGCCAGCGGCGCGAAGCTGGCAGTGCTGCCGGAAAACTTCGCGGCCATGGGCCGTCGCGACATCGCCGATATCGGCCGCGCCGAAGCGCTCGGCGAAGGGCCGATCCTGCCATGGTTGAAACAGACCGCCCGCGACCTCAAGTTATGGATAGTGGCCGGCACCTTGCCGTTGCCACCGCTCGGGCAACCGGACGCCAAGTCCCACGCCTGCTCGCTGCTGGTCAACGATCAGGGTGAAACCGTGGCGCGGTATGACAAGCTGCACCTGTTCGATGTCGATGTGGCGGACAATCGCGGGCGGTACCGTGAATCCGATGACTATGCTTATGGCAGTGGCGTGGTGGTCGCGGACACGCCGGTTGGCCGAGTTGGCCTGACCGTATGCTACGACCTGCGCTTTCCGGAGCTGTACAGCGAATTGCGCGCTGCCGGGGCCGAGTTGATTACCGCCCCATCGGCCTTCACCGCAGTGACCGGTGCGGCGCATTGGGACGTGCTGATTCGCGCCCGGGCCATCGAGACTCAGTGTTACGTATTGGCGGCAGCACAGGGCGGGACCCACCCGGGACCGCGTGAGACCTTCGGTCATGCGGCGATTATCGATCCGTGGGGCCGGGTGCTGGCGCATCAGGATCAAGGCGAAGCGGTGTTGCTGGCCGCTCGCGACAGTGATGAACAAGCGTCTATCAGGGCGCGAATGCCGGTGACGAATCATCGGCGGTTTTTCTCGCAGGGCGCCCAGCGGCCTGCTTCAGAACATGAATTTAAGGCGTAAACCTATGAGCGAGTTGTTGTCCTCAGTCAGTGATCACCTGTTGGCGCCCGGCGGCGTGACCATCGAGAGCCTGCAAGGCGTGCTCGGCGATCTGGCAGGCCCGGGCATCGATGCTGCCGACCTGTATTTCCAGGGCCAGATCTCTGAGTCGTGGTCGCTGGAGGACGGTATCGTCAAGGAAGGCAGCTTCAACCTCGACCAAGGTGTTGGCGTGCGTGCGCAGTCCGGCGAGAAAACCGGTTTTGCCTACAGCAACGCGATCACCCTCGAAGCCCTGGGCGCTGCCGCCCGTGCCGCCCGCTCGATCTCCCGCGCCGGGCAGAACGGCACGGTGCAGGCGTTCAGCACTCAGGATGTCGCGCAGTTGTATGCGCCGGACAATCCGCTGGAAGTGCTGAGCCGCGCCGAGAAAGTCGAGCTGCTCAAGCGCATCGACGTCGCCACCCGCGCCCTCGATCCACGGATTCAGCAGGTCAGCGTGAGCATGGCCGGGGTCTGGGAACGGATTCTGGTGGCGTCCACCGACGGAGGCCTGGCCGCTGATGTGCGTCCGCTGGTACGTTTCAACGTCAGCGTGATCGTCGAGCAGAATGGCCGTCGCGAGCGCGGCGGACATGGCGGCGGCGGGCGTACCGACTACCGTTATTTCCTCGCCGAAGACCGTGCCATGGGCTATGCCCGTGAAGCACTGCGTCAGGCGCTGGTGAATCTGGAAGCGATTCCGGCACCGGCCGGCACCTTGCCTGTCGTCCTCGGTTCGGGCTGGTCCGGCGTGCTGCTGCACGAAGCGGTCGGTCACGGTCTGGAAGGCGACTTCAACCGCAAGGGCAGTTCGGCCTACAGCGGGCGGATGGGCGAAATGGTTGCCTCCAAGCTCTGCACCATTGTCGATGACGGCACGTTGAGCGGTCGTCGCGGCTCGCTGAGCGTCGACGACGAAGGCACTCCGACCGAGTGCACCACGCTGATCGAGAACGGCGTGCTCAAAGGTTACATGCAGGACAAGCTCAATGCGCGTCTGATGGGCGTGGCCCGTACCGGCAACGGTCGTCGCGAGTCCTACGCGCATCTGCCGATGCCGCGCATGACCAACACCTACATGCTCGGAGGCGAGAGCGATCCGGCGGAAATCATCGCGTCGGTGAAGAAGGGCATCTACTGCGCCAACCTTGGCGGCGGTCAGGTCGACATCACCAGCGGCAAGTTCGTGTTCTCCACCAGTGAGGCGTACCTGATCGAGGACGGCAAGATCACCGCGCCGGTCAAGGGCGCGACGTTGATCGGCAACGGCCCCGAGGCGATGAGCCGGGTGTCGATGGTCGGTAACGATCTGGCGCTGGACAGCGGTGTGGGCACGTGCGGCAAGGACGGGCAGTCGGTGCCGGTGGGTGTCGGTCAGCCGACGCTGAAGATCGATGCGATTACCGTGGGTGGCACGGGCGCATAAAAAGAGGTGGAGCTGCGGGTGGCGCGCAGGGCGGCCACCCGATGGCGAGTATCAACGCAGGCCGCGTTGCGTATCGTCCAGCTCACGGATGTACTTGAAGATCTTGCGGCTGGAAGCAGGAGGTTTGTTTTGCGCAACCTCGTGCTGAGCCTGACGGATCAGGGAACGCAGTTGCTGGCGATCGGCGTCGGGGTATTCGACGACGAATTTCTCCAGCACGGCATCGTCACCGGCGATCAGGCGGTCACGCCAGCGTTCGAGGTTGTGGAAACGCTCGTTGTACTGACGGGTGGAGGCATCGAGTTGATCGAGCAGGACCAGAATCGCGTCAGTGTCCTGATCGCGCATCAGTTTGCCGATGAACTGCAGGTGCCGTTTACGCGCGATGTTCGCGGTGTGCTTCGGCGCATCAGCCAGGGCCCGGCGCAAGGCGTCGGTCAATGGCAGTTTTGCCTGCAAGTCGGGCTTGAGTGTTGTAAGGCGCTCGCCAAGGTCAACCAGAGCATGCAGCTCGCGTTTGACCTGAGATTTGCTTTTTTCTCCCGTATCGAGGGAGTCGTCGTAAGAATCAACCATGGTGGCAGTCCGCAAAGAAACGCCGCCATGATAACCAGTCGGGGGCCGCTTGTCCGGCCCGGTCGCTCGATGACCCCAGCCGAAAGTAGAATTTGAGTGGAGATGAGCATGAGTGCAGTTCAAAGCGTCGGCCCGCAAGCATTGCCGGCACTGCAGGAACAGGTCGAGCAGATCATCGCCGAAGCCAAGCGTCAGGGCGCCAGTGCCTGCGAAGTCGCGGTGTCGCTGGAGCAGGGTTTGTCGACGTCGGTGCGTCAGCGTGAGGTCGAGACGGTCGAATTCAATCGCGACCAAGGCTTTGGCATCACCTTGTATGTTGGCCAGCGAAAAGGCTCGGCAAGCACCTCCGCCACCGGGCCGGACGCGATTCGTGAAACCGTTGCCGCTGCACTGGCGATCGCCAAACATACCTCTGAAGACGAAGCCTCGGGCCTCGCCGATGCCGCGCTGATGGCCAGGGATGTGCAGGATTTCGACCTGTTCCACGAATGGGACATCACCCCGGAGCAGGCCATCGAGAAGGCGTTGCTCTGTGAAGCCGCCGCGTTCGACGCCGATGCGCGAATCAAGAACGCCGACGGCACCACCCTCAGCACCCATCAGGGCTGCCGTGTATATGGCAACAGCCACGGTTTCATCGGCGGTTACGCGTCGACCCGGCACAGCCTGAGCTGCGTGATGATCGCCGAAGCCGACGGCCAGATGCAGCGCGATTACTGGTATGACGTCAATCGTCAGGGCAGCCTGCTGGCGGATCCGGTGAGCATCGGCCAGCGTGCCGCGCAACGCGCCGCGAGCCGTCTGGGCGCGCGTCCGGTGCCGACCTGCGAAGTGCCGGTGCTGTTTTCCGCCGAGCTGGCGGGCGGGTTGTTCGGCAGTTTCCTGTCGGCGGTGTCCGGCGGCAGCCTGTACCGCAAATCGTCGTTTCTCGAAGGCACTTTGGGGCAGAAGCTGTTTCCGGAATGGCTGACCATCGACGAGCGTCCGCACCTGATGCGCGCCATGGGCAGTGCGTCCTACGACGGCGATGGTCTGGCCACTTACGCCAAGCCGTTCGTCGAGAAGGGCGAACTGGTGTCGTACATCCTCGGCACGTACTCCGGGCGCAAACTCGGCATGCCGAGCACCGCCAACGCGGGTGGCGTGCACAACCTGTTCGTCACTCACGGTGACGAAGACCAGGCGGCGCTGTTGAAGCGCATGGGCCGTGGGCTGCTGGTCACCGAATTGATGGGCCATGGCTTGAACATGGTCACCGGCGATTATTCGCGCGGGGCGGCGGGTTTCTGGGTCGAAAACGGCGAAATCCAGTTCGCGGTGCAGGAAGTGACCATCGCCGGCAACATGCGCGACATGTTCAAGCAGATCGTCGCGGTCGGTAATGATCTGGAGCTGCGCAGCAATATTCGCACGGGTTCGGTGTTGATCGAGCGGATGACTGTCGCGGGCAGCTAAGCCCCAGCGGTCAGACAAGAAAGGCGCGCCACCTCATCGGGTGGCGCGCCTTTTTTCTTGGCTCCACACAAAACCTTGTGGGAGCGAGCCTGCTCGCGAAAGCGGCCGACCCCAGCGGTGACTGACACGACGCCTTCGCGAGCAGGCTCGCTGCCCCGATGAAGTCTGTGTAATCAGGCGCTCTTGTTTTGGTTCTCATTATCATATAATAATAAATCTCATCTCCGAACGAGTCCCGGATCATGAGTTCTGCCTTGCACGAGCAGCCGTACCTCGAAAGCTGGCGCTGGATGAGTCGACAGATCCGTTGCGCGATGGATCCTGACGAACCACGCCTGATCGAACATTACCTGGCCGAAGGCCGTTATCTGGCCTGCTGTACGGCGACTTCCCCGTGGACCATCGCTGAAACCTCCTTCCGTCTGCTGCTCGACACAGCCACCGACATCGCGTTGCCGTGGCACTGGCGCAGCCTGTGTCTCGATCAAGCCTGGCGTCCGTTGCGTGAAATGGAGCGCCTGTCGCTGTGCAACTGCCGGCTCCAGCGCTGGCAGCGCTACACCTGGCAACTGGCGACCTGCGAGTTGCTTCCCTCGATTCCTCTCATTGAATTAGTCCAAGGATTTACCGATGACCAAGACTCGTATTGAGCGTGACAGCATGGGCGAACTGCACGTGCCGGTGGACGCTCTCTACGGCGCGCAGACCCAGCGCGCAGTGGATAACTTCCCGATCAGTGGCAAGCCGATGCCAACGCAATTCATTCGCGCGCTGATCCTCGCCAAAGCCGCCGCGGCGCGGGCCAACGTCGAACTCAACCAGCTCAGCGCCGGCCAGGGCAAGGCCATCAGCGATGCCGCCCAAGGCCTGCTCGAAGGCGATTTCATGCAGCATTTTCCGGTGGATATCTTCCAGACCGGCTCCGGCACCAGCTCCAACATGAACGCCAACGAAGTGATCGCGACCCTCGCCAGCCGCCTGCTCGATGAACCGGTCAACCCGAACGATCACGTCAACTGCGGCCAGAGCAGCAACGACATCATTCCGACCACCATCCACGTCAGCGCCGCCCTGGCGTTGCACGAACAACTGCTGCCGGCGCTGTTGCATCTGGTGCAGGTCATCGAAAACAAAGCCGATCAGGTGCACCACCACGTCAAAACCGGCCGCACGCACTTGATGGACGCGATGCCGGTGCGCATGAGTCAGGTGCTCAATGGCTGGGCGCAACAGCTCAAGGCCAACATCGGTCATCTGCAGGACTTGCTGCCGAGCCTGCAATCGCTGGCGCAGGGCGGTACGGCGGTCGGTACCGGGATCAACGCGCACCCGGAGTTTGCCAAGCGTTTCAGTCGCCAGCTCAGCCAACTGACGAACGTGCAATTCACTCCGGGCAAGGATCTGTTCGCCCTGATCGGCTCGCAGGACACCGCCGTCGCCGTCTCCGGTCAGCTCAAGGCCACCGCCGTGTCGCTGATGAAAATCGCCAACGACCTGCGCTGGATGAACTCCGGTCCGCTCGCCGGCCTTGGCGAGATCGAGCTGGAAGCCCTGCAACCGGGTTCGTCGATCATGCCGGGCAAGGTTAATCCGGTGATTCCGGAAGCTACTGCGATGGTCGCTGCGCAAGTGATCGGCAACGATTCGGTGATCACCATCGCCGGCCAGTCGGGCAACTTCGAACTGAACGTGATGCTGCCGATCATCGCCCAGAACCTGCTCAGCAGCATTGAGCTGCTGGCCAATGCCAGCCGCCTGCTCGGTGATAAGGCGATTGCCAGCTTCAAGGTCAACGAGTCGCGGCTCAAAGAAGCGCTGTCGCGTAATCCGATCCTAGTCACGGCGCTCAACCCGATCATCGGCTATCAGAAAGCCGCCGAAATCGCCAAGCAGGCCTACAAGCAGGGCCGCCCGGTGATCGACGTCGCGCTGGAGCACACCGACCTGTCGCGCAGCCAACTGGAAGAGTTGCTCAACCCCGAGAAACTCACCGCCGGCGGCGTGTAAACCCCGCAACCGCTTTGGAGGCTCACCATGGAGCACTGGAAACGCACGATCGAACGGGCCAATCGCTGCTTCATGTTGGGCGAGCTGATTGATGCCCGTGAAGCTTATCTGCAAGCCCTGGCCCTGGCGCAAGTGCTATTCGAGCGCTGGGCCGATGCCGACGAAGCGGTGGCGGCCTGCGTCATCTCCCACCACAACCTGGCGGATCTGCACCTGCGCCTGAATCAACCGGAGGAGAGCGCCGAATACCTTTGCGCGATTCATCAACGGCTGTTGCAGACCATGCAGGACGAGCGCCTGCGTCCGGCCCTGCGGGAAGCGGCGTTGCGCCAGAGCAGCAAGACCTACGTCGAACTGCTGAATTTCATCAGCGAACACGGCGAATACCCGCGCACCCAGCGCCTGCTGCACCCGGACACCGGCAATGCACGCCGCGCCTCAGTCTCACATCACCATGGAGTCCACTGAAATGGCTTTTACCTTGCCTGCCTTGCCTTACGCCTACGATGCCCTGGAACCGCACATCGATGCGCAAACCATGGAGATCCACTACACCAAGCACCACCAGACCTACATCAACAACCTCAATGCCGCCGTCGAAGGCACTGAGTACGCCGAATGGCCGGTGGAAAAACTGGTCGCCAGCGTTCAGCAGTTGCCGGAAAAACTCCGCGCGGCGGTGATCAATCAGGGTGGCGGGCATGCCAACCATTCGCTGTTCTGGGAAGTCATGGTGCCCAACGGCGGTGGTAAGCCGGACGGCGCGCTGGCCAAGGCCATCGAGGCGCAACTGGGCGGCCTCGACAGCTTCAAGGAAGCCTTCACCAAAGCCGCGTTGACCCGTTTCGGCAGCGGCTGGGCCTGGCTCAGCGTGACCCCGGAGAAAAAACTGGTCGTGGAAAGTAGCGGCAATCAGGACAGCCCGTTGATGAACGGCAACACGCCGATTCTCGGTCTGGATGTTTGGGAACACGCCTATTACCTGCGTTATCAGAACCGTCGCCCGGAATACATCAACGCGTTCTACAACGTGATCAACTGGCCGGAAGTTGCTGCGCGCTACCAGGCTGCACTGGTTTAAGTCTTCTATAAAAACAATCCAGGGCTGACTATGGGCACTGAAACACTGGCGATTGGCGGTGGGCGCATGTTTCGTTACGCGGTCGGGTCGCTGTTGCTGCTGGCGGGCATGACCCTGCTGGCCGTGCACGGGCTGGAATGGCTGGATCTGCAGCCGCGATTGTCACGCGCATTGCAGGGCGGCGCGATCTGCGCCCTCGGCACGGCGCTCGGCGCGGTGCCGGTGCTGGTGATCCGGCGTATGCCGCAGAGGCTCAGCGATACGCTACTGGGTTTCGGCGCCGGCGTGATGCTGGCGGCGACTGCGTTTTCGCTGATCGTGCCGGGCATCGCTGCTGCCGAAAGTCTGGGCCTGACACCGTTGGCCGCCAGCGGGCTGATTTGCTTCGGCATCATGCTCGGTGCATTCGGTTTGTATCTGGTGGATCTGAAACTGTCCGGCGCCTCACCGGAAATGCTCGTCGGTACCCCCGAGCACCCGGTGATTCCGCCGCGCATCTGGCTGTTCGTCTTCGCCATCATTGCTCACAACATCCCGGAAGGCATGGCGGTGGGGGTGTCCGCTGGCGGCGGCATGCCGGATGCCGACAGTCTGGCGATGGGCATCGCCTTGCAGGATGTGCCAGAGGGATTGGTGATTGCGCTGGTACTGGCGGGGGCGGGAATGTCGCGGGTCAAGGCATTCTTGATCGGTGCGGCGTCAGGACTGGTCGAACCGGTGTTTGCACTGCTCTGTGCCTGGCTGGTCAGTCTGGCGGAGCTGTTATTGCCGATGGGGCTGGCGCTGGCGGCGGGGGCGATGTTGCTGGTGGTGACGCACGAAGTCATTCCAGAATCGCGCCGCAATGGTCATGACAAGCTGGCCAGTCTTGGCTTGCTGATCGGGTTTTGTCTGATGATGGTGATGGATACGGCGTTGGGTTGAATATCAAAAGATCGCAGCCTGCGGCAGCTCCTACATTGGAATGCGTTCACTGTAGGAGCTGCCGCAGGCTGCGATCTTTTGATCTTTTGATCTTTAAACGATCAACCACCCTCATCGAAGTAGTTGTTGATCAACGCCACCAGCGCATCCAGCGCTTCCTGTTCCTGATGGCCTTCGGTGCTCAGATAGATCTTCGTACCCTTGCCGGCGGCGAGCATCATCATCGCCATGATGCTTTTGCCATCCACTGTGGTTTCTGGCGTGCGACCCACTCTGATCGTGCAATCCGGGAACTGGCCCGCCACCCCGACGAACTTGGCCGACGCTCGGGCGTGCAGGCCCAGTTTATTGATGATTTCGATTTCCAGAGCAGGCATCGCGGTGTGAATCCTTTAAGTGAGGTCGCGGTGGCGAACCTGGACGTTCTTCAGGGTTTTCTGCAGGGCCTGACCCAGACGTTCGGTCAGGTAAACGGAGCGGTGATGCCCGCCGGTGCAGCCAATGGCAATGGTGACATAGGCGCGATTACTCGCGGCAAAGCGTGGCAGCCATTTGTACAGGTAGCCGTAGATATCTTGAAACATCTCCTCAACCTCCGGTTGTGCAGCCAGGTACTCGGCGACCGGTGCGTCGAGACCCGATTGTGCACGCAGTTCCGGTTTCCAGTAAGGATTGGGCAGGCAGCGCACATCGAACACCAGATCCGCGTCCACCGGCATGCCGCGCTTGAAGCCGAACGACTCGACCAGAAACGCCGTGCCCGGTTCCGGCTGGTTCAGCAGTCGCAGCTTGATGGTGTCACGCAACTGGTACAGATTCAGATTGGTGGTGTTGACCTTGAGGTCGGCCAGGTCGGCGATCGGGCCGAGCAGGGCGGTTTCATCTTCGATCGCTTCGGCCAGCGAGCGGTTGGCAGTGCTCAATGGATGGCGCCGGCGGGTTTCCGAGAAGCGCTTGAGCAGGGTTTCTTCGTCGGCATCCAGATACAGCACATCGCACTGGATGTGCCGGGCACGGACTTCTTCAAGCAGTTCGGGGAAACGCGACAGGTGGCTCGGCAGATTGCGTGCATCGATCGACACGGCCACCAGCGGCTGGGCCAGTTCGGTGTGAATCAGGGCGCGTTCGGCGAGTTCCGGCAGCAGACCGGCCGGCAGGTTGTCGATGCAGTAGTAGCCGTTGTCCTCAAGGACATTCAGGGCGGTACTTTTACCCGAGCCGGAGCGGCCGCTGACGATGATCAAACGCATGATTAATGACCGTTCTGCTCGCTCAGGACGACCTGATACAAGGCTTCGTTGCTCGGTGCGCTGCGCAGTTTTTCGCGCACTTCCTTGCGATCGAGCATGCTGGCGATCTGGCGCAGTAATTCCAGGTGGGCATCGGTGGCCGCTTCCGGGACCAGCAGTACAAACAGCAGGTCGACCGGTGCGCCGTCGATGGCATCGAAATCGATGGGGGCATCAAGGTGCATCAACGCGCTGATAGGCGCTTCACAGCCTTTGAGGCGACAGTGGGGAATGGCGATGCCGTTGCCGAAACCGGTGGATCCGAGTTTCTCACGGGCTACCAGGCTCTCGAAAACATCCTGCATGGCCAGATCCGGCACTTCTTTATGGATGAGGTTGGCAATCTGTTCGAGGGCTTTCTTTTTACTGCCGCCCGGCACGTTCACCAGGGAACGGCCGGGGGTCAGGATACTTTCAAGTCGGATCATGGGTTGGGAGTGTTAACGACCTGTCGCGCCCTGAAGGAGGCTCTGGGTCTTTTCCTTATGCTTTTTGAGTTGGCGATCCAGCTTGTCGGTCAGTGAGTCGATCGCAGCGTACATGTCAGTATCTTCTGCGTTAGCGACCACTTCGCTGCCGGGTATATGCAAGGTGGCTTCGATTTTCTGCTTGAGCTTTTCGACGCACATCGTGACTTGCACGTTGGTGATCTTGTCGAAATGGCGCTCCAATCGTTCGAGTTTCTCGTTGATGTAGGTGCGCAGAGGTTCGGTCACTTCCAGTTGGTGTCCACTGATGTTGACTTGCATACAGCTTCTCCTTCGTTGCCAGTGCATAAAGCGGCAGGCCGAAGAGCCTGCCACTGGAACGCTGTAACGTGGCTTACATCAACCGCTTGCGTTCGCTCGAAGGCGCGATCCCGAGGGATTCGCGGTACTTGGCGACGGTGCGGCGAGCCACCTGAATGCCTTGTGCCTCCAGTAAACCAGCGATCTTGCTGTCACTCAACGGCTTTTTCTGATTTTCCGCCGCAACCAGTTTTTTGATGATCGCGCGGATCGCCGTCGACGAGCATTCACCGCCTTCGGAGGTGCTGACGTGGCTGGAGAAAAAGTATTTCAGTTCATAAATACCGCGCGGGGTATGCATGAATTTCTGCGTGGTGACCCGGGAAATCGTCGATTCGTGCATGCCGACCGCCTCGGCGATGTCATGCAGGACCAACGGCTTCATGGCTTCATCGCCATACTCCAGGAAGCCGCGCTGATGCTCGACGATCTGGGTGGCCACCTTCATCAGGGTTTCGTTGCGGCTTTGCAGGCTCTTGATGAACCAGCGTGCCTCTTGCAACTGGTTGCGCATGAAGGTGTTGTCGGCGCTGGTGTCGGCGCGACGGACGAAACCGGCGTACTGCGCGTTAACCCGCAGACGGGGCACTGACTCCTGATTCAGCTCGACCAGCCAGCGTTCGTTATCCTTGCGCACAATGACGTCGGGCACCACGTACTCGGCTTCGGTCGATTCGATCTGCGAGCCCGGACGCGGATTGAGGCTTTGCACCAGTTCGATGACCTGACGCAACTCGTCTTCCTTGAGCTTCATACGCCGCATCAACTGGCTGTAGTCGCGACTGCCGAGCAGATCGATGTAATCGCTGACCAGACGTTTGGCTTCGTTGAGCCACGGGGTCTTGGCCGGGAGCTGACGCAGTTGCAGCAGCAGGCATTCGCCGAGGTTGCGCGCGCCGATACCGGCCGGTTCGAACTGCTGAATGCGGTGCAGAACGGCTTCGATCTCGTCCAGCTCGATGTCGAGCTCCGGATCAAAGGCGTCGAGAATTTCTTCGAGGGTTTCGTCCAGGTAGCCCTGATTGTTGATGCAATCGATCAGGGTCACGGCGATCAGGCGGTCGGTGTCGGACATCGGCGCCAGGTTCAATTGCCACAGCAGATGGCTTTGCAGGCTTTCGCCGGCGGACGTGCGGGTGGTGAAGTCCCACTCGTCGTCATCGCTGCTGGGCAGGCTGCTGGCGCTGGTCTGGTAGACGTCTTCCCAGGCGGTATCAACGGGCAGTTCGTTAGGAATGCGCTCGTTCCATTCGCCATCTTCCAGATTGTCCACCGTCGGGGCGGCTTCCTGATAGGACGGTTCCTGAATGTCGGTGTTGGGTTTTTGTTCGGCGTTGTCGGCCAAAGGATCGGTATTGTCGAAGTCGTCGCCTTCTTCCTGGCGTTCGAGCATCGGATTGGATTCCAGGGCCTCCTGGATTTCCTGTTGCAGGTCCAGGGTCGACAATTGGAGCAGGCGGATGGCCTGTTGCAGCTGCGGTGTCATCGTCAGCTGCTGGCCCATTCTCAAGACTAGCGATGGTTTCATGGCAGGGGCTTAACACCTTATTCGCCGGCGCGCATGCGCCATCCACTACAGGGCGCCGGAGCGCCAAACTTAAGCAAATTATATGCCTGAAACTGTCGTGTTTGCCTAGAGCGCTGTAACAATAAAAGCGTATAAAAGCCTGCTTCATCGATACAGCACCCAGAGGCTGGCCAAGTGCCTTGGTGCTTACAGGCGGAACTCGTGGCCCAGATACACTTCCTTCACCAGATCGTTGGCAAGGATGGTCGCAGCATCGCCTTCGGCGATCAGTTGACCGTCGTTGACGATGTAGGCGGTTTCGCAGATATCCAGGGTCTCACGCACGTTGTGGTCGGTGATAAGAACACCGATGCCCTTGGCCTTGAGGTGATGGATGATCTGCTTGATGTCGCCGACCGAAATCGGGTCGACACCGGCGAACGGTTCGTCGAGCAGGATGAATTTCGGTGCGGTCGCCAGGGCGCGGGCGATTTCCACCCGGCGGCGTTCACCACCGGACAGGCTCATGCCGAGGTTGTCGCGGATGTGGCTGATGTGGAATTCCTGCAGCAGGCTTTCCAGTTCCTTGCGACGACCGGCCTTGTCGAGTTCCGTGCGGGTTTCGAGGATGGCCATGATGTTATCGGCCACCGACAATTTGCGGAAGATCGACGCTTCTTGCGGCAGATAGCCGATACCGGCCTTGGCGCGGCCGTGCATCGGCTGATGGCTGACGTCCAGATCATCGATCAGCACGCGACCCTGATCGGCCTGCACAAGGCCGACGATCATGTAGAAACAGGTGGTCTTGCCGGCACCGTTCGGGCCGAGCAGGCCAACGATCTGGCCGCTGTCGATCGACAGGCTGACGTCGCGCACAACCTGGCGGCTTTTATAGGCCTTGGCCAGGTGTTGAGCTTTCAGAGTTGCCATTACTGGGTTTTCTCGTCGGTTTTCTTCTTCGGCTGGATCACCATGTCGATACGCGGACGCGCTTCGGTGACTTTGCTGCCGGTAGCGCGACCGGCACTGGCCAGTTTCTTCACCGTGTCATAGACGATTTTCTCGCCCTGAGTGGTGTTGTTGTCCTTGTCGACAACCTTGGCCTTGTCGATCAGCACGACGCGGTTTTGCGCGGCGTGGTACTGAATCGTCACGCCCCAGCCCTGAACAGGCTTGGCGTCACCCTGGGTTTGCAGTTGCTCGAAGTAGGCAAGGTTGCCCACCGAGGTCACCACGTCGATATCGCCGGTCGGAGTACGGGTGATGGTCACCGTATTGCCCTTAACGATCATTGAGCCCTGGGTGATGATCACATCACCTTTATAGGTGGCGATGCCGTTCTTGTCGTCCAGTTGGGCGTCGTCGGCCTGAATGCGGATAGGTTGCTGCTGATCGTTCGGCAGAGCCCAGGCGCTCACGCTTCCCAGTGCTGCGCCCAGACTGAGCAAAATAGGGAGGGTTTTAACGAGCCTCATACTGTCCTCTTACGTTCGATTGCAGGTGTATCCTGCTTTCCTTCAAATACGCCTTCATTCCCACGCCAGTCGATACACCGCCAGCGCCGTCGATTCTAACGGGTTGCTCGGTCTGCGCATATTGCTGCTGAGGGAACACCGTCATGCGTGTGCTGGTGATCAGGGTGTCGCGTTTCTTTTCATCGGTGCGCTTGATGCGTACCGAGTCGATCAATTCTACCTGCGTTCCGTCCGGATTCACTTCGCCGCGTTCGCTGGTCACGTGCCACGGAAACTCGGTGCCGCGATACATGTTGAGGTCGGGTTTGGTAACCAGAGTCACATCCGTCGCTTTCAGGTGTTCGGCCTTGTCCGACGTCATTTCGTACTGCACTTTGCCGTCCGGCAGATATTGCAGGGTATGCGTATTGGTGGCGTACCAGTCGATGGCAGTGTCTTCGACCTTGGCCACAGGCTTGTCGAGGAAACGTTCCGGACTGATGTTCCAGTAGCCGACCGCCGCAAACATCGCAGCGATGCAGCCGAACAGCAGGAAGTTGCGAAATTTTTTGCTAAACATGATTTGGCTCACAGGTACGCGGCGTTGGCCGCATCGAGGCGGCCCTGGGCGCGCAGGATCAATTCGCAGAATTCGCGGGCGGCACCTTCGCCACCGCGGGCCCGAGTGACGCCATGGGCGTGTTCGCGCACGAAGTCGGCAGCATTGGCAACGGCCATGCCCAGCCCTACGCGGCGGATCACCGGCAAGTCAGGCAGGTCGTCACCCAGGTAGGCGACCTGTTCATAGCTTAGGCCCAGTTGCGCCAGCAGGCCGTCCAGAACCACCAATTTGTCTTCGCGACCCTGAAACAGGTGCGGGATACCGAGGTTCTTCGCCCGGCGTTCAACCACCGGGGTCTTGCGGCCACTGATGATGGCAGTCTCGACACCGGCATTCATCAGCATCTTGATGCCCTGGCCGTCGAGGGTGTTGAAGGTCTTGAATTCGCTGCCGTCTTCGAGGAAGTACAGGCGCCCGTCGGTGAGGACGCCGTCGACGTCGAACACCGCCAGTTTGATCGCTTTGCCGCGTTGCAGCAGATCGGTGGTCATTACATCACTCCTGCACGCAGCAGATCGGAGAGGTTGAAGGCGCCGATCGGGCGATCTTCTTCGTCCACGACAACCAGTGCGTTGATTCGGTGGTCTTCCATGATTTTCAGGGCTTCGGCGGCGAGCATCTCGGGCCGTGCGGTCTTGCCGTGTGCGGTCATGACCTGGTCGATGGTGGCGCTGCGGATGTCGATGCTGCGGTCCAGCGTGCGGCGCAAATCGCCGTCGGTGAAGATTCCGGCCAGTTTGCCATCGGCTTCAACGATCGCGGTCATGCCCAGACCCTTGCGGGTCATTTCCATGAGCGCGTCCTTGAGCAGGGTGCCGCGCTGCACTTGCGGCAGCTCTTGCCCGGCATGCATGACGTTTTCCACTTTCAGCAGCAGGCGTCGACCCAGAGCGCCGCCCGGGTGTGAAAAGGCAAAATCTTCGGCGGTGAAACCCCGCGCTTCCAGCAGCGCCACGGCCAGGGCATCGCCCATGACCAGCGCGGCGGTGGTCGAGGAAGTCGGTGCCAGGTTCAGCGGGCAGGCTTCGTGTTCGACATGAACGTTGAGATTGACTTCGGCAGCTTTGGCCAGCGGCGACTGCGGATTGCCGGTGAGGCTGATCAACTGGATGCCGAGGCGCTTGATCAATGGCAGCAGGGTGACGATTTCGTTGGTCGAGCCGGAGTTGGAGAGGGCGAGGATCACGTCGTCGCGGGTGATCATGCCCATGTCGCCATGGCTGGCTTCGGCCGGGTGGACGAAAAATGCCGGGGTGCCGGTGCTGGCCAGGGTCGCGGCAATCTTGTTGCCGACGTGCCCGGATTTGCCCATGCCGACCACGACCACACGGCCTTTGCTGGCCAGAATCATCTCGCAAGCGCGTACGAAATCGGCGTCGATATGGGGCAACAAGCCTTGTACGGCTTCCACTTCGAGGCGGATGGTGCGTTGTGCCGATTGAATCAGGTCGCTGGATTGGCTCATGTCAGAAATCGTATAGCCCGATGAAAAGGCGGCGATTATAGCGGTTATGTTGAAAAGCCTCACGCAAGTTCGTCGTGCTTTGTCATTCCTCGTAACCAAAACCCTGAAAAAGCGCGGCCGCGCCTGTCATATCGCTGAACACAGGGGGGCATGGGCCTTGGGCGCTTGGCCTTTGCAGTGATATAGTTCGCCGCCAGTTCGGCCTGCCCGGGAGGTATGTGCTTTCTGCGGAAAGCCAGGCGTCCGAGTGAGAGGCTGCATCGCAAGGAGTTTAGATGAGTGCCGATAACGCCTACGCGGTCGAGCTGAAGGGAGTATCCTTCAAGCGCGGTGCGCGCAGCATTTTCAATAACGTCGATATTCGCATCCCGCGTGGCAAGGTTACCGGCATCATGGGACCTTCCGGGTGCGGCAAGACCACTTTGTTGCGCTTGATGGGTGCACAGTTGCGTCCTTCCAGCGGCGAAGTCTGGGTCAACGGCCAGAACCTGCCGACGCTGTCGCGCAGTGATCTGTTCGATGCGCGCAAGCACATGGGCGTGCTGTTTCAAAGCGGCGCGCTGTTCACCGATCTCGATGTCTTCGAGAACGTCGCTTTCCCCCTGCGCGTTCATACGCAATTGCCGGATGAAATGATCCGCGACATCGTCCTGCTCAAATTGCAGGCGGTCGGTCTGCGCGGTGCGATCGAGCTGATGCCCGACGAGCTGTCCGGGGGCATGAAGCGTCGGGTCGCCCTGGCCCGGGCGATTGCGCTCGATCCGCAGATTCTCATGTATGACGAGCCTTTCGTCGGTCAGGATCCGATCGCCATGGGCGTGCTGGTACGCCTGATCCGTCTGCTCAACGATGCGCTGGGGATCACCAGCATCGTGGTCTCCCACGATCTGGCCGAAACCGCGAGCATCGCTGACTATATCTATGTAGTGGGTGATGGTCAGGTGCTGGGGCAGGGCACGCCGGACGAATTGATGAATTCGGATGAACCGCGTATTCGCCAGTTCATGACCGGCAACCCCGATGGCCCGGTGCCGTATCATTTTCCAGCGACGGATTACCGCGCAGATCTTCTGGGGAAGCGCTGATGCGCAAAATTTCATTAATAGAACGCGTACGCCGGTTCGGCGAGGCGGCGATCGACGCCGTCGCGGTGTTTGGCCGCGCGACCCTGTTCCTGTTTCACGCCCTGCTCGGTCGTGGCGGTATCAGCGGCGGTTTCGGCCTGCTGGTCAAGCAGTTGCATTCGGTCGGCGTGATGTCGCTGGTGATCATCGTCGTGTCGGGGATTTTCATCGGCATGGTGCTGGCGCTGCAGGGCTTCAGTATTCTGTCGAGCTACGGTTCGGAGCAGGCGGTGGGGCAGATGGTCGCCCTGACGTTGCTGCGTGAACTGGGGCCAGTCGTGACGGCGTTGCTGTTTGCCGGGCGTGCCGGTTCGGCGCTGACCGCAGAAATTGGCAACATGAAGTCCACCGAACAGCTTTCCAGCCTGGAAATGATCGGTGTCGATCCGCTCAAATACATTATTGCCCCGCGTCTGTGGGCCGGTTTCATTTCCCTGCCGGTGCTGGCGATGATTTTCAGCGTGGTGGGAATCTGGGGCGGTTCGTGGGTGGCTGTCGACTGGCTTGGCGTGTATGAAGGCTCCTACTGGGCGAACATGCAGAACAGCGTGAACTTCACCAGCGATGTGCTCAACGGCGTCATCAAAAGTATCGTTTTCGCCTTCGTCGTGACCTGGATCGCCGTTTTCCAAGGCTATGACTGTGAGCCCACTTCCGAGGGCATCAGTCGCGCCACCACCAAGACCGTGGTATTCGCCTCGCTGGCGGTACTGGGCCTGGACTTTATTCTGACCGCTTTGATGTTTGGAGATTTCTGATGCAAAACCGCACCCTGGAAATCGGTGTCGGCCTGTTCCTGCTGGCAGGGATCCTGGCTTTGTTGCTACTGGCTCTGCGGGTCAGTGGCCTGTCTCCGACTTCGACCACCGACACCTATAAACTGTATGCCTACTTCGACAACATCGCCGGTTTGACGGTCAGAGCCAAAGTGACCATGGCTGGCGTAACCATCGGCAAGGTCACGGCCATCGATCTGGATCGCGACAGCTTCACCGGTCGGGTAACCCTGCAAGTGGATAAAAAGGTCGACAACCTGCCGACCGACTCCACAGCGTCTATCCTGACCGCTGGCCTGTTGGGCGAGAAGTACATCGGTATCAGCGTGGGCGGGGAAGACACCCGTCTGAAGGATGGTGGAACCATCCACGACACGCAGTCGTCTCTGGTACTGGAAGACCTGATCGGTAAATTCCTGCTCAATACCGTTAGCAAAGACGCCAAATGAGGAGCTTTTGAATGATCTCTACCTTGCGACGTGGCCTGTTGGTGTTGCTTGCGGCACTGCCGATGCTGGCAAGCGCTGCGCCCGGACAGTCGGCGCACGACCTGATTCAGGACACCACGAACCGGATGCTGGCCGACTTGTCGGCCAATAAAGAGAAGTACAAGAAGGATCCGCAGGACTTCTACACGGCGCTGAACACCATCGTCGGACCTGTGGTGGATGCCGAAGGCATTTCCAAGAGCATCATGACGGTCAAGTATTCGCGCAAGGCCACGCCGGCGCAGATGCAGACCTTCCAGGAAAACTTCAAGCGCGGCCTGTTCCAGTTCTATGGCAACGCTTTGCTCGAGTACAACAACCAGGGCATCACGGTTGATCCGGCCAAGGATGAGTCCGGCGATCGCACCAGCGTCGGCATGACCGTCAAGGGCAACAACGGCGCGATCTACCCTGTGCAGTACACGCTGGAGAAGATCAACGGCGAGTGGAAACTGCGCAATGTGATCATCAACGGCATCAACATCGGCAAGCTGTTCCGTGATCAGTTCGCCGACGCGATGCAGCGTAATGGCAACGATCTGGACAAGACCATCAACAATTGGGCTGGCGAAGTGGCCAAGGCCAAGGAAACCACCGAGAAAGCTGCCGAGAAGCCAGCGCAATGAGTGAGGCGGCAGTTCGTATGAGTGACGTCGACGAGCTATTGCTCAGCGGAGTGCTGGATTACCGCACAGGTCCCGACCTGCGCAAGGAAGGCCAGGCGCTGATCAAGTCCAGCAAGGCGGCATCGCTGGTCATCGATTGCTCGGCAGTGAAGAAGTCCAGCAGCGTCGGCTTGTCTTTGCTGCTGTGCTTCATGCGCGATGCCCAGGCGGCCGGCAAGGCCGTCAGCATCCGTGCGATGCCGGAAGACATGCGCGAAATCGCTCAGGTCAGTGAGCTGACCGAGTTGCTGGCGCACCCCTGAACCCGCATCGATAAAAAAGCCCCCCGTCAGAGTCCTGCCAATGCGGGGTTCGCAGGCGCGGGGCTTTTTTGTATGATGTCCGACCCGTGCGCACAGGGCGCCGATTGAGGTTGAGCATGCAGGCCGTAGAAGTGAAGAGCTTCCTTGAAGGAAAGCTGCCAGGAACGCAGGTGGAAGTTGAAGGCGAAGGCTGCAACTTCCAGCTGAACGTGATTAGTGATGAACTGGCGGCGTTGAGCCCGGTCAAGCGTCAGCAAAGCATCTATGCCCATTTGAACCCTTGGATCGCCGATGGCAGCATCCACGCGGTCACTATGAAATTTTTCAGCAGCGCGGCCTGGGCCGAGCGCACCTGAGCCCTAGGGCGTCGAGATTCTTATGGATAAATTGATTATTACCGGTGGCGTTCGTCTTGATGGCGAAATCCGTATCTCCGGGGCGAAGAACTCCGCCCTGCCGATTCTGGCTGCCACCCTGCTGTGCGATGGCCCGGTGACCGTTGGCAACCTGCCGCACCTGCACGACATCACCACCATGATCGAGCTGTTCGGTCGCATGGGCATCGAGCCGGTGATCGACGAGAAGCTCAGCGTCGAAATCGACCCGCGCACCATCAAGACCCTGATCGCGCCGTACGAACTGGTGAAAACCATGCGTGCCTCGATTCTGGTACTGGGCCCGATGGTTGCGCGTTTCGGTGAAGCCGAAGTCGCCCTGCCTGGCGGTTGCGCCATCGGTTCGCGTCCGGTCGACCTGCACATTCGTGGCCTCGAAGCCATGGGCGCGGTGATCGATGTTGAAGGCGGCTACATCAAGGCCAAGGCGCCTGAAGGCGGTCTGCGCGGTGCGCACTTCTTCTTTGATACCGTCAGCGTGACCGGTACCGAAAACATCATGATGGCAGCTGCCCTGGCCAAGGGCCGCAGCGTCCTGCAGAACGCTGCGCGCGAGCCTGAAGTGGTTGACCTGGCGAACTTCCTCAACGCCATGGGCGCCAAGGTATCTGGCGCCGGTACCGACACCATCACCATCGATGGCGTCGAGCGTCTGGGTTCGTGCTTCTACAAAGTCATGCCTGACCGTATCGAAACCGGCACCTACCTGGTGGCCGCTGCGGTCACCGGTGGCCGCGTGAAGGTCAAGGACACTGATCCGACCATTCTTGAAGCGGTCCTGGAAAAGCTCCGTGAGTCCGGTGCGGAAATCACCTGCGGTGAAGACTGGATCGAGCTGAACATGCACGGCAAGCGCCCGAAAGCGGTCAACGTGCGTACCGCGCCGTACCCGGCGTTCCCGACCGACATGCAGGCGCAGTTCATCTCGCTCAACGCCATTGCCGAAGGCACCGGTGCAGTGATCGAGACGATCTTCGAAAACCGTTTCATGCACGTTTACGAACTGCACCGCATGGGCGCCAGGATCCAGGTCGAAGGCAACACCGCGATCGTCACCGGTACTGAAGTCCTGAAGGGCGCGCCAGTGATGGCCACCGACCTGCGTGCTTCGGCCAGCCTGGTGATCTCGGCACTGGTGGCCGAAGGCGACACCCTGATCGACCGCATCTACCACATAGACCGTGGTTACGAGTGCATCGAAGAAAAACTGCAGATGCTGGGCGCCAAGATCCGTCGCGTTCCGGGCTGATTGCTGCATGCGGACACAGGGACGTGTCCACTGAATTTGTTTCGAGTCAAGCCGGTATCCGGCTCGATGTGTGTCCGGCGCCGATTGCGACCGGACATGAGTACCTTGATAAGGACTGACGTTTCCCATGTTGACCATCGCACTGTCCAAGGGCCGCATCCTTGACGACACTCTGCCGCTTCTCGCTGAAGCCGGCATCGTGCCGACCGAGAATCCGGACAAGAGCCGCAAGCTGATCATCCCTACCACTCAGGATGACGTACGTCTGTTGATCGTGCGTGCCACCGACGTGCCGACCTATGTCGAGCATGGCGCGGCCGACCTCGGCGTCGCCGGTAAAGACGTGCTGATGGAATACACCGGTCAGGGCCTTTACGAGCCGCTGGATCTGCAGATTGCCCAGTGCAAGCTGATGACCGCCGGCAAGATCGGCGCGGCCGAGCCCAAGGGCCGTCTGCGCGTGGCGACCAAGTTCGTCAACGTCGCCAAGCGTTACTACGCCGAACAGGGGCGTCAGGTCGACATCATCAAGCTCTACGGTTCGATGGAGCTGGCGCCGCTGATCGGTCTGGCCGACAAGATCATCGACGTGGTCGACACCGGCAACACCCTGCGCGCCAATGGCCTGGAACCTCAGGAACTGATCGCCACGATCAGCTCGCGCCTGGTGGTCAACAAGGCTTCGATGAAGATGCAACACGCCCGAATCCAGGCGTTGATCGATACCCTGCGCAACGCAGTGGAATCGCGACACCGCGGCTGATTCACCTGCGTGACCTTGAGTCGCGCCCGTCTATCCGCCTCATAGCCAGAATCTCAGGTGCCCAAGCGGAAACGACTGGCTAGGGAAGGTGCGCTGACGTTTAATAACGACCGCGCCTTACTCCAAAAGGCAATCTAACAGCAGCAGAACAATTTCTCAGAAGTATAAACGCGTAGTGGCCAGCCTTTTGAAGCAAGGCCCTACGGGTTGGCACTGTGCCCGCACCATGCTGCGTTGCGGGACTCGGTAAGGAAAAACCCTTACCTTCGTCCCACGCCTTGCCTGGTGCGGGCACAGTACCAACGCGATCGTTATTAAACGTCAGCGCACCTTCGGGCGCCTGAGTTTTTGCCATTCCTATGAGGCTCTCGCTATGACCGCACCGACTGCAATTCGCCGACTCAACGCTGCTGACCCGGATTTCGCGCATCATCTGGATCATCTGCTGAGCTGGGAAAGTGTGTCTGACGACTCGGTCAATCAGCGCGTGCTGGACATCATCAAGGCGGTGCGCGAGCGCGGTGACGCGGCGCTGGTCGAGTTCACCCAGAAGTTCGACGGCCTCGAAGTGGCGTCGATGGCCGACCTGATCCTGCCGCGCGAGCGTCTGGAACTGGCCCTGACCCGCATCACCGTGGCACAGCGCGAAGCGCTGGAAAAAGCCGCGGCGCGGGTGCGCAGCTATCACGAAAAACAGAAACAGGATTCCTGGAGCTACACCGAGGCCGACGGCACCGTACTCGGGCAGAAGGTCACGCCGCTGGATCGCGCCGGCCTGTACGTACCGGGCGGCAAGGCGTCGTACCCGTCTTCGGTGTTGATGAACGCGATTCCGGCCAAGGTCGCCGGCGTGACCGAAGTGGTCATGGTCGTGCCGACCCCGCGCGGTGAGCTCAATGAACTGGTGCTGGCGGCGGCGTGCATTGCCGGCGTTGACCGGGTGTTCACCATCGGCGGCGCACAAGCGGTTGCCGCGCTGGCTTACGGCACCGAAAGCGTGCCGCAGGTGGACAAGGTCGTCGGCCCGGGCAACATCTATGTCGCCACCGCCAAGCGTCACGTGTTCGGTCAGGTCGGCATCGACATGATCGCCGGCCCGTCGGAAATCCTTGTGGTGTGCGACGGCCAGACCGATCCGGACTGGATCGCCATGGATCTGTTCTCCCAGGCCGAGCACGACGAAGACGCGCAGGCGATTCTGGTCAGCCCGGACGCCGAATTCCTCGACAAGGTCGCTGCGAGCATCGACAAACTGCTGCCGACCATGGACCGCGCAACCATCATCGAAACCTCGATCAATGGTCGCGGTGCACTGATTCATGTGCGCGACATGGCGCAAGCCATCGAAGTCGCCAACCGTATCGCCCCGGAACACTTGGAGCTGTCGGTCGCTGATCCACAAGCGTGGTTGCCGCAGATCCGTCACGCCGGCGCGATCTTCATGGGCCGCCACACCTCCGAGGCGCTGGGCGACTACTGCGCTGGCCCGAACCACGTGTTGCCGACCTCCGGCACTGCGCGGTTCTCCTCGCCGCTGGGTGTGTACGACTTCCAGAAACGTTCGTCGATCATCTTCTGCTCCGAGGCCGGTGCTTCCGAGCTGGGCAAGACCGCTTCGGTGCTGGCCCGTGGCGAATCCCTGAGTGCGCACGCACGCAGCGCCGAATACCGCATCAAAGCTGAGCAGAAGGGGAACTGATCATGAGTAAATTCTGGAGTCCGTTCGTCAAGGATCTGGTGCCGTATGTGCCGGGCGAACAGCCAAAGCTGACCAAACTGGTCAAGCTCAACACCAACGAAAACCCCTACGGCCCGTCGCCAAAAGCCCTGGCGGCGATGCAGACCGAACTCAACGACAACCTGCGTCTGTACCCGGACCCGAACAGCGATCTGCTGAAAAACGCCGTCGCTAACTACTACGGCGTGCAGAGCAATCAAGTGTTTCTCGGCAACGGTTCGGACGAAGTGCTCGCGCACATCTTTCACGGTCTGCTGCAACACGAGCAGCCGCTGCTGTTCCCGGACATCAGCTACAGCTTCTATCCGGTGTATTGCGGTCTGTACGGCATTCAGTTCGATGCCGTGCCGCTGGACGCGCAGTTCCAGATCAACCCGGCGGACTACGCCAAACCGAACGGCGGGATCATTTTCCCGAATCCGAACGCACCGACCGGTTGCCTGCTGGCACTGGAAGCGGTCGAGCAGATCCTCAAGGCCAGCCCGGATTCGGTGGTTGTGGTGGACGAGGCTTATATCGACTTCGGCGGCGAAACCGCGATCAGTCTGGTGGATCGTTATCCGAACCTGCTGGTGACCCAGACCTTGTCCAAGTCGCGCTCACTGGCCGGGCTGCGCGTTGGTCTGGCGGTGGGTCATCCGGATCTGATCGAAGCGCTGGAGCGGATCAAGAACAGCTTCAACTCCTACCCGCTGGATCGCCTGGCGATTGTCGGGGCGGCGGCAGCGTTCGAGGATCGCGAGTATTTCGACAAGACCTGCCGTCTGGTGATCGAGAGCCGTGAGTGGGTCATCGCGCAATTGCAGGCCAAGGGCTTTGAGGTGCTGCCGTCGGCGGCGAACTTCATCTTCGCCCGGCACCCGCAACACGATGCTGCGGGGCTGGCGGCCAAGCTGCGCGAGCAGGGCGTGATTGTGCGCCACTTCAAGCAGGAGCGGATTGCCCAGTTCCTGCGGATTTCGATCGGTACGCCGGAGCAGAACCAGGCGCTGATCGACGGCCTCGGCAACCTCTAAAAGCCAAAGCCCCTCACCCTAGCCCTCTCCCAGAGGGAGAGGGGACTGATTGGGGGATATTGCAGAGTTTCGCCGACGTGAGAGTGCTGTACTGAATCCATAATCGACTCGGATTTTCAGGTCGACGTACTTCGCAAGACAGCTCGGTCTGCTCCCTCTCCCAGAGGGAGAGGGGCTGATTGGGGGATATTGCAGAGTTTCGCCGACGTGAGAGTGCTGTACTGAATCCGTAATCGACTCGGATTTTCAGGTCGATGTACTTCGCAAGACAGCTCGGTCTGCTCCCTCTCCCTCAGGGAGAGGGCTGGGGTGAGGGTGCGCTTTTACTCGTGATGCGGTTCGCCAAGGAACGTCAGCGAACTGAACAGCCCGCGACTGTTCACATCAGCGCTGTCCTTCACCGGCACTTCCACCTGCGCCGCAATCACATTCAATCCTTCATTACGCACCAGCACTTGCGCACGACCGTCCTTGTCCGTTTCAGTGCTCAGGGTGTTCGGTGCATTGCGATAGTCGCCAATCAGCTTCACGCCCGCTGCCGGCTTGCCATCGAGCAGCACCCGTACCGGCAGTGAATTGCCCGGGCCGACGGTCAGCGGGTCGACCTCCGGCAAAATCAGCAACTTGATCTGCTCAAGCCTGGGCAACTTCGCCCCCGGTTGATAAATCGCCAGGCTGTACTTGAACGTCTCGGTGGCTTCGACAGCGCCCGGCACTTTGCTGCGGCCTTCGTTGATCCATTTTCTGTCGGCGGTTTGCGACCACATACCGTTGTTCAGTGCGACGGCCATGACCGCCGGTGTTTCTAGCGGCTTCAGGCGCGCGTGATCGGGCAGGCGTTCGACGCTGACCGGGATCATTTTGCCGCTTGTGTCATAGGCCCAGGCGCCGCTGATTTTCTGCGCCTTGAAGGCATTGTCTTCGGCGCCATGGCCGTAGATCACTTCGATGTTGCCGCGCCGTTGTTCGGTCCACAGGCCGTGGGCCGAGGCCTGAGTGGCGAACAGGGCGGCGATGATCAGCAGGGTTTTGCGGCATTGCATGGTGACGTCCTTTTACAGGTTGAGTGTCAGGCTGACGGTGAAATTGCGCGGCTCGCCGGGGTTGACCCAGTAATTGCTGTAGGAGCGCTCGTAGTATTTTTCGTCGAAGAGATTGTTCAGGTTCAGGCCAACCGTGACGTTGTCGCTGGCCTTGTAATGGGCCAGCAGATCGAAGGTGTGATAGGCCGGCATTTCAAAATCACCGCCGGCTTCACCGGAGCGATCGCCGACATAGGTGAACGCCGCGCCGACGTCCGAGCCGCGCAAATGGCCGTCCTGAAATTCGTACACACCGAGCAGGCTGCCACTGCGCTTGGCCACGCCGAGGATGCGGCTACCGGTCGGGATTGCCGCGTCGCCCTTGGTCACTTCAGCGTCGATGTAAGCGAAGGCACCCATCACCCGCACGGCATCGGTCACTTGCCCGGTCACTTGCCAGTCGAAACCGCGACTGCGCGCCTTGCCCATCGCGCGGCTGGTATCGGTGCCCGGGTCGAGGGCGAGGACGTTTTCCTTGTCGATGTGGAAGAAGGCGAGGGTGCTGCTCAGGCGCTCGTCGAACAGTTCGTTCTTGATCCCGATTTCGTAGCCGACACCTTCTTCGGGATCGAAGGATTTGCCGGAGGCGTCGAGGCCGTTATTCGGTTTGAACGAGGTCGAGGTGTTGGCGAACAGGCCGGTGTTCGGCGTCAACTGATAGAGCAGGCCGGCGCGTTGGGTGAGGGCGTCGTGAGTCTGCTGGCTTTTGGCATCGCGGGTGTGATCGTCGATGCGTTGATCAAAGTGTTCGAAGCGTGCGCCGATCATCCCGCGCAGTTTGTCGGTGAAGATGATTTGATCCTGCAGGTTCAGTGCGTGGCTTTCGACGTGTTCGAAGAAGTCAGTACCCGAGCGTGGGCCGTTGGGTTTCGGTTGGCCGTAGATCGGCTTGTAGATGTCGATGGTGTAGGGACCGCCAGCGATGGTAGTGACGCGTTCGTTCTTGCGGAAGTTCTCGTATTCGGTGCCGATCAGCAGTTCGTGCTGCCATGGGCCGAGGTCGAACAGACCGCGCAGCTCCAATTGGGTGATGCTGTCGTGCCAGTTAGTGTCCCGTTCGCGGTAGCGTCGGTTGACCGTGTGACCATCGGCGTTCAGCGCACGACTTTCAGACGCGTCGCCCCACAGTTTGCCTTCCTTGTAGTGGCTGGCCAGACGCAGTTTCCAGCTGTCGCTGAGGTGATGTTCGAGGGTGGCCTGGAGCAGGTTGTTGTGGTTGTCGATGTTGCCGTCGTTCGGTTCACCGAGGAAGGCCGAGCGCGAAACGCCGCTCCATTTGTTGTTCGGCGCGACGATTCCTCGGTCGAACGTGGAGTTGTGCCGGACGATTTCGCTTTCCACCAACAACGAAGTGTCCGGGCTCAGTTGCCAACTGATCGAAGGTGCGACGAAGACCCGCTGGCTGTCGACGTGATCACGGAAGCTGTGGTTGTCTTCGACCGCGAGGTTGATCCGTGAGAGCACGTCCCCCTGCTCGTCGAGCGGCGTGTTGACGTCCAGTGCCGTGCGATAACGATCCCAGCTGCCAGCGCTGGTCTGCAGGGTGGTGAACGCTTCGGGCTGCGGCTTTTTGGTGACGATGTTCACCGTGCCGCCAGGATCGCCACGGCCATACAGGCTCGCGGCCGGACCTTTGAGGACTTCGATGCGCTCCACATTGGCCGCGTCCGGCGTGCTTGGGTAGCCGCGATTGGCGCTGAAACCATCCTTGTAGAACTCTGAGGTGGTGAAGCCGCGTACGCTGTATTCGTACAGCGTCAGGCCGCCAAAATTGTTCTGCTTCGACACGCCGCCGGCAAATTCCAGTGCGCGTTCGACATTGTGGCTGCCCAGATCCTTGAGCACGCTGGCCGGCACCACGCTGATCGCTTGGGGAATGTCGCGGATGGCGGTGTCGGTTTTGGTTGCACTGGCGGAGCGCGTCGCGCGGTAGCCGCTGACCGGCCCGCTGGGGGATTCATAATCGGAAGTGACGCTGATGGCGTCGAGTTCGAGGGGTTGCGGATCTTCGGCGAAGACCGGATCGCCCAGCAGGCCAAGGGTCAGGCCAAGCAGCGAAGCCTTTTTTCGAGACGACATGTTATGTTGTTCCAATCGTTAAATTGAAACAATATAACATGCCTGTTGAGAGTGTCTTTCATTCGCGCACTCGGCGCGAATAAAGTTTTACTCTTCTTCTTTCACCGGTGCAGGCGGCGGACGCAGGCCGATTTCAGCGGTGAGCTTCAGTTCTTTGCCGTTGCGCATGACCTGAATGGTCACCTTGTCAGTCGGCTTGATCCGCGCCACCTGGTTCATGGACTTGCGGCCATCACCAGCCGGTTCGCCGTCGATACTCAGAATCACGTCACCCAGTTGCAGGCCGGCCTTCTGTGCCGGGCCATCGCGGAAGATCCCCGCCACGACAATCCCCGGACGCCCGGACAGGCCAAACGACTCGGCCAGTTCCTGGGTCAGCGGCTGCACTTCAATACCGAGCCAGCCACGAATCACCTGACCGTGCTCGATGATCGATTTCATTACTTCCATCGCCAGTTTCACCGGGATCGCAAAACCGATGCCCTGCGAGCCGCCGGACTTGGAGAAGATCGCCGTATTGATGCCGGTGAGGTTGCCGTTGGCATCGACCAGCGCGCCGCCGGAGTTGCCCGGGTTGATCGCCGCGTCGGTCTGGATGAAGTCTTCGTAGTTGTTCAGGCCCAACTGGTTACGCCCGGTGGCACTGATGATGCCCATGGTCACGGTCTGGCCGACGCCGAACGGGTTGCCGATGGCCAGCGCGACATCGCCGATGCGGATGCTGTCGGAGCGGCCGACGGTGATCGCCGGCAGGTTTTTCAGGTCGATTTTCAGCACCGCGAGGTCGGTTTCCGGATCGCTGCCGATGACGCGGGCGAGGGTTTCGCGACCGTCCTTGAGCGCCACCACGATCTGGTCGGCGCCGGTGGTCACGTGGTTATTGGTCAGAATGTAGCCTTCCGGGCTCATGATCACCCCGGAACCGAGGCTCGATTCCATGCGTTTCTGCTTCGGCGAGTTGTCACCGAAGAAGCGCCGGAACTGCGGGTCTTCAAACAGCGGGTGCGCCGGTTTGTTGATGACCTTGGTGGTGTAAAGGTTGACCACCGACGGTGCGGCGATGGTCACCGCGTCGGCATAGGACACCGGCCCCTGCTGCACGCTGGTGGTTTGCGGGGCCTGTTGCAGGTTGACATCGAGGCTCGGCAGCCCGACCCACTGCGGGTAACGCTGAATAATCAACAGAGCGATAAGCACACCGGCCAACAGCGGCCAGCCGAAAAAACGCAGCGCCTTGAGCATTAAGCACGTCCTGGAAAAGTTGCAGGCGGGGTCAGACCGCCCATAATGTCGCGCATTATACGAGGCCGCGCGCGCCTCTGAACGGGATTTTCAGGAGTCTTTCATGGCCGTCGCCCTCAGCACCCTCGTCGAAGAAGCCGACCGTTACCTTGGCAGTGCGAAAATCGCCGATTATTGCCCCAACGGCCTGCAGGTCGAAGGCCGTCCGCAGGTGATGCGCATCGTCAGTGGCGTCACCGCCAGTCAGGCGCTGCTTGACGCGGCGGTGGAGGCCGAGGCCGATCTGATACTGGTGCATCACGGTTATTTCTGGAAAGGCGAGAACCCGTGCATCACCGGCATGAAGCAGCGGCGCTTGAAGACTTTGCTCAAGCACGACATCAGTCTGCTCGCCTATCACTTGCCGCTGGATCTGCATCCGGAGGTCGGCAACAACGTGCAACTGGCGCGTCAGCTGGACATTACCGTTGAAGGGCCACTGGATCCGGACAACTTCAAAATTGTCGGACTGGTCGGGTCGTTGAGCGAGCCAATGACCCCAAGGGATTTCGCCCGCAAGGTTAAAGACGTCATGGGCCGCGAGCCGCTGCTGGTCGAGGGCAGTGGGATGATTCGTCGGGTCGGCTGGTGCACCGGTGGCGGGCAGGGCTATATCGATCAGGGCGTGGCGGCGGGTGTCGATCTGTTCCTCAGTGGTGAAGCCTCCGAGCAGACCTTCCACAGCGCGCGGGAAAACGACATCAGCTTCATCGCCGCCGGCCACCACGCCACCGAGCGCTACGGTGTGCAGGCACTGGGTGACTACCTGGCAAAACGCTTCGCTCTCGAACACATCTTCATCGATTGCCCGAACCCGATCTAAGGCTAAACCTTATTTCAGTGTGGGAGCGGGCTTGCTCGCGAATGCGGTGGTTCAATCAGCGGCGATGTTGGATGACACACCGCTTTCGCGAGCAAGCCCGCTCCCACAGGAACAGCATTGCTCGGCCGAACCGGCAGGCATATTCATATGCCCTTTCGATCTAGTAGGCGTCCTGATTAGAAGAGGTCGCTGTGCTAGGATTCCCCGCTCGAACACGGCCCGCTGGCCGTTCATAAGAAAGCTTTCGTGAGTAGCCATGGTCGACAAACTGACGCATCTGAAACAGCTGGAGGCGGAAAGCATCCACATCATCCGCGAGGTGGCCGCTGAGTTCGACAACCCGGTGATGCTGTACTCCATCGGTAAAGACTCCGCCGTGATGCTGCATCTGGCACGCAAGGCGTTCTTCCCGGGCAAACTGCCGTTTCCGGTGATGCACGTCGACACTCGCTGGAAATTCCAGGAGATGTACAAGTTCCGCGACAAGATGGTCGAAGAGCTGGGCCTGGACCTGATCACCCACATCAACCCCGATGGCGTGGCGCAGAACATCAACCCGTTCACCCACGGCAGCGCCAAACACACCGACATCATGAAGACCGAGGGCCTGAAACAGGCGCTCGACAAGCATGGTTTCGACGCCGCGTTCGGCGGCGCCCGTCGCGATGAAGAGAAATCACGCGCGAAAGAGCGCGTGTACTCGTTCCGCGACAGCAAGCACCGCTGGGACCCGAAGAACCAGCGTCCGGAGCTGTGGAACGTCTACAACGGCAAGGTCAACAAGGGCGAATCCATCCGCGTGTTCCCGTTGTCGAACTGGACCGAGCTGGACATCTGGCAATACATCTACCTCGAAGGCATCCCGATCGTGCCGCTGTACTTCGCCGCCGAGCGCGAAGTGATCGAGAAGAACGGCACGCTGATCATGATCGACGACGACCGTATCCTCGAACACCTGTCCGACGAGGACAAGGCACGCATCGTCAAAAAGAAAGTGCGTTTCCGTACCCTTGGCTGCTACCCGTTGACGGGCGCGGTGGAGTCCGAGGCCGAAAGCCTCACGGACATCATTCAGGAAATGCTCCTGACGCGAACTTCCGAGCGCCAGGGCCGGGTCATCGACCACGATGGCGCAGGCTCGATGGAAGACAAGAAACGTCAGGGTTATTTCTAAGGGGTTGTCATGTCGCACGCATCTGATTTGATCAGCGAGGACATCCTCGCCTACCTGGGCCAGCACGAACGTAAAGAGCTGCTGCGCTTTTTGACCTGCGGTAACGTCGATGACGGCAAGAGCACCCTGATCGGGCGCCTGCTGCACGACTCCAAGATGATCTACGAAGATCACCTGGAAGCGATCACCCGTGATTCGAAGAAAGTCGGCACCACCGGTGACGACATCGACCTGGCGTTGCTGGTCGATGGCCTGCAGGCTGAGCGTGAGCAGGGCATCACCATCGATGTCGCCTACCGCTATTTCTCCACCGCCAAACGCAAATTCATCATCGCCGACACTCCTGGCCATGAGCAGTACACCCGCAACATGGCCACCGGTGCCTCCACCTGTGACCTGGCGATCATCCTGGTCGACGCCCGTTACGGCGTGCAGACCCAGACCCGTCGCCACAGCTTCATCGCCTCGTTGCTGGGCATCAAGCACATCGTCGTCGCCATCAACAAGATGGACTTGAAAGACTTCGATGAAGGCGTGTTCGAGTCGATCAAGGCCGACTACCTGAAGTTCGCCGAAGGCTTGAAGATGAAGCCGACCAGCATGCACTTCGTGCCGATGTCTGCCCTCAAGGGCGACAACGTGGTGAACAAGTCCGAGCGCTCGCCTTGGTACAAAGGCCAGTCGCTGATGGAAATCCTCGAGACCGTGGAAGTGGCGGGCGACCGCAACTTCACCGATTTGCGTTTCCCGGTGCAGTACGTCAACCGTCCGAACCTGAACTTCCGCGGTTTCGCTGGCACCCTCGCCAGCGGCATCGTGCACAAGGGCGACGAAGTGGTCGTTCTGCCGTCGGGCAAGAGCAGCCGCGTCAAATCCATCATCACCTTCGAAGGTGAGCTGGAGCAGGCCGGCCCGGGTCAAGCGGTGACGCTGACCATGGAAGATGAAATCGACATCTCCCGTGGCGACCTGCTGGTGCATGCCGACAACGTGCCGCCGGTCACCGACAGCTTCGAAGCGATGCTGGTGTGGATGGCTGAAGAGCCGATGCTGCCGGGCAAGAAATACGACATCAAGCGCGCCACCAGTTACGTGCCGGGCTCGATTGCCAGCATCGTCAACAAGGTCGACGTCAACACCCTCGAAGAAGGCCCGGCGAGCGCGTTGCAGCTCAACGAAATCGGCAAGGTGAAGATCGCGCTCGACGCGCCGATCGCCCTCGACGGTTACGACAGCAACCGCACCACCGGCGCGTTCATCGTCATCGACCGTTTGACCAACGGCACCGTCGGCGCCGGCATGATCGTCGCTCAGCCAGTGGCTCACGGGACTGCCTCGCACCACGGCAAACTGGCTCACGTTGCCACTGAGGAACGTTCCCAGCGTTTCGGCCAGCAGCCAGCGACCGTGCTGTTCAGCGGCCTGTCGGGCGCGGGCAAGAGCACGCTGGCCTACGCGGTCGAGCGCAAGCTGTTCGACATGGGCCGTGCGGTGTTTGTGCTCGATGGTCAGAATCTGCGTCACGACCTGAACAAAGGGCTGCCGCAGGATCGTGCCGGTCGTACCGAGAACTGGCGGCGTGCTGCGCATGTGGCGCGTCAGTTCAACGAGGCGGGTCTGTTGACCCTGGCGGCGTTTGTTGCGCCGAGTGCTGAAGGTCGTGAGCAGGCCAAGGATCTGATCGGCAAGGAGCGTCTGCTGACGGTTTATGTGCAGGCCTCGCCGGCGGTGTGTGCCGAGCGTGATCCGCAAGGGTTGTATGCTGCGGGTGGCGATAATATTCCGGGTGAGTCGTTCCCGTATGACGTGCCGCTGAATGCTGATCTGGTGATCGACACGCAGTCGCTGTCGCTGGAAGAGAGCGTCAAGCAGGTGCTGGATCTGCTGCGCAAGCGTGGCGCGATTTAAGCTTTAGCCGGAAATGAAAGGCCCGCGGATGAGTGATCATCGGCGGGTTTTTTATTGGGGGGCATTTGGTTTTCGGCGGTGGCGGCCTTTAGGCCGACCATGCTCTGGGTGGGTTGTGTGAATATCCGTTTCTTCGGGTGTTGCTGATTACGGTTCCGCCCTTACGGCGGGTCACTTTTTACAAACGCCTAAAAAGTAACCAAAAACGCTTGCTCCTGCGTTCGGCCCGCTCGCTGGGGCTCGGGGTCCCTTCGCTGCGGGATTGATCCGGGGGGCAGCGCCTACGGTTTGCTTCGCTGCACCTCCTCTCGCTGTGTTTGGCTTCGCCAAACGGTCGCTGCGCTCCCACCCCCGGATCAATCCCTACGCTCAGCCTTCCGACGTCGCCCGTGGATCAAGATCAAAAGCTTTCGGCGAGCTGACACTCGGCCATTTGAGTGGTGAAAAGCGTGCGCCTGGCTTTAGCTTTTCCTGTGGGAGCTGGCTTGCCAGCGATGGCGGCCTGACAGCCGACCAATCTCTACCTGAATACACCGGTTTCAAACTGTGGGAGCGAGCTTGCTCACGAAGGTGGTCTGACAGCCGACTAATCTCTACCTGAATACACCGTGTGCAAACTGTGGGAGCGGGCTTGCTCGCGAAGGCGGCCTCACAGCCGACCAAGCTCTAACTGAATGCACTCCATCCAACTGTAGGAGTGAGCCTGCTCGCGATAGCGGTATGTCGTTCAACATTGGGAGTGGCTGTTCCACCGCTATCGCGAGCAGGCTCGCTCCTACAGGGGATTAACGTTTGTCTGCGAATTCGCGGTGCATCTGTTCCAGCAGCGCATCCTTGTCCTGCCACAGCTGATTGATCCATCCCTGGAATTGCAGGCGATACTCACCGTCCTGGTCGTAGTTCTTGCCGATGAAGGCCGGCGGGATTTTCAGCTCTTCAAAGTGCACCACCACGTCGCGCACGTTGCCGCACAGCAGATCCCAGAAACCCGGACGCCCGCCCGGATAGTGGATGGTCACGTTGACGATCGACTCCAGTTGCTCACCCATCGCGTCCAGCACGAAGGCGATGCCACCCGCCTTGGGTTTGAGCAGGTATTCGAACGGTGACTGCTGTTGCGCATGTTTGCCTTCGGTGAAGCGCGTGCCTTCGACGAAGTTGAAAATCCCCACCGGGTGGTTGCGGAATTTCGCGCAGGTCTTGCGCGTGGTTTCCAGGTCTTTGCCTTTCTTCTCTGGATGCTTTTCCAGGTACGCCTTGGAGTAGCGCTTCATGAACGGGAAGCCCAGCGCCCACCACGCCAGACCGATCACCGGGACCCAGATCAGCTCCTGCTTGAGGAAGAATTTCAGCGGCTGGATGCGGCGGTTGAGCACGTATTGCAGCACCAGAATGTCGACCCAGCTCTGGTGGTTGCTGGTGATCAGGTATGAGTGTTGGTAGTCCAGACCTTGCAGGCCGCTGATGTGCCAGCGGGTGCGGCGCACCAGGTTCATCCAGCCTTTGTTGTTGCTGATCCAGGCTTCGTGGGTGTGGCTCATCAGCCACAGTGAGGCGCGGCGGGCGAGGTCGAAGGGCAGCACTTTGATCAGCGCGACGCAGAACAGGAACGAGCACAGCAGAATCGTATTGAGTGCCAACAGCAGCGCGGCGATCACGCCGCGAATCGGGGCGGGCAGGAAGTCCAGCATTTACACATCCATAGGTCGGTTGGCGGCTTGAATCGCGGTCAGGGCGATGGTGTAGACGATGTCGTCGACCTGCGCGCCACGCGGCAGGTCGTTCACCGGTTTGCGCAGGCCTTGCAGCATCGGGCCGAGGCTGACGCAGTCGGCGCTGCGCTGCACGGCTTTGTGGGTGGTGTTGCCGGTGTTCAGGTCGGGGAACACGAACACCGTGGCGCGACCGGCCACCTGGCTGTTCGGCGCCAGTTGCCGGGCAACGTCTGCGTTGGCAGCGGCGTCGTATTGCAGCGGGCCGTCGATCAGCAGCGAGTGCTGTTGCTCGTGGGCGAGCAGGGTGGCTTCGCGGACTTTCTCGACTTCTTCACCGCTGGCCGATTCGCCGCTGGAGTAACTGATCATCGCCACGCGCGGGGTGATGCCGAATGCTGCTGCGGAATCAGCGCTTTGCAGGGCGATCTCCGCCAGTTCGGCGGCGCTCGGGTGCGGGTTCATCACGCAGTCGCCGTAGACCAGCACTTCTTCGGGGAACAGCATGAAGAACACCGACGACACCAGCGTGCAGCCCGGTGCAGTCTTGATCAGTTGCAGGGCCGGGCGGATGGTGTTGGCGGTGGTGTTGATCACGCCCGAGACCAGGCCGTCGACCTCATCCAGCGCGAGCATCATGGTGCCAATCACCACGGTGTCTTCCAGTTGCTGTTCGGCCATCGGCGCGTTGAGGCTTTTGCTTTTGCGCAGGGCGACCATCGGCTCGATGTAGCGCTCGCGGATCAGGTCCGGATCGAGAATCTCCAGCCCCGGCGGCAACTCGATACCTTGCGCACGGGCCACGGCTTCGACGTCTTCGGGTTTGGCCAGCAACACGCAACGGGCGATGCCGCGCTCCTGGCAGATTGCTGCCGCTTGCACGGTGAGCGGCTCGCTGCCTTCGGGCAGGACGATACGTTTGTTCGCCGACTGCGCCCGTTGAATCAGTTGATAGCGGAATACCGCGGGTGACAGGCGCATTTCCCGCGGCGTGCCGCAGCGTTGATGCAGCCATTTCGCGTCGAGATGGCTGGCGACGAAGTCAGTGATGATCTCCGCACGCTCGCGGTCATCGATGGGGATTTCCTTGTTCAGGCCATTGAGCAGGTTGGCGGTGTCGTAGGAGCCAGTGCTCACCGACAGCACCGGCAGACCGGCCTGCAACGCGCCACGGCATAGGTCCATGATGCGTGGATCGGGCAGGGTGTCGCTGGTCAGCAACAGCCCGGCCAGCGGTACGCCATTGAGTGCCGCGAGGCTGACCGCGAGGATGATGTCGTCGCGATCACCCGGGGTCACCACCAGTACGCCGGGCTTGAGCAGCTCCACGGTGTTGCGCATGGTCCGTGCACAGATGATGATTTTGGTCATGCGCCGGGTTTCGTAATCGCCGGCGTTGAGCACCTGCGCGCCCATCAGGTCGGCGACGTCACGGGTGCGCGGTGCGTTGAGTTCGGGCTGGAACGGAATGCAACCGAGCAGGCGGAAATCACCGCTGCGCAACAACGGCGAATGCTCTTTGAGGCGCGTGGCGAAGGCGTCCATGCTCTCCTCGGTCTTGACCTTGTTGAGGATTACGCCGAGGACTTTTGGATCTTTCGGGCCGCCGAACAATTGCGCCTGCAATTCCACGCGGCCGGAGAGTTCGGCAAGCACTTCGTTTTCCGGCGCCGAGACCAGAATCACCTCGGCATCCAGGCTTTTAGCCAGGTGCAAATTGACCCGCGCGGCGTAACTGGCGCTGCGGGTAGGCACCATGCCTTCGACCACCAGCACGTCTTTACCGATGGCGGCTTGTTGATAAAGGGCGATGATTTCTTCGAGCAACTCATCGAGCTGACCGTCGCCGAGCATCCGCTCGACATGGGCCAGGCCCAGTGGCTGCGGCGGTTTCAGGCCGTGGGTGCGCGCCACCAGTTCGGTGGAGCGCTCAGGACCAGTGTCGCCCGGATGCGGCTGGGCAATCGGTTTGAAGAAGCCGACTTTCAGTCCGGCCCGCTCCAGGGTACGCACCAGCCCGAGGCTGATGGAGGTCAGACCCACGCCAAAATCGGTGGGCGCGATAAAAAAAGTTTGCATGCGGATTCTCTAAAGGTGCATGGCAATGGTGGCGATCTATACGTGACCGCCTACCGCAATTCAGTCGCCAAGGTTATCGCTAACCGAGCCTTGTGCGCACCAACCGCAGTCAAAGGGTTGGCCTATTTTTTCAATACGTTGCGCCGGGTCCAGGACCCATGGCCGCGATTGCCACGGCGGCTGGTGACGCAGGTGCTGGGTGTGGCCACAGGAAAGCTCGGCCACCCAGTGACCGTCTTCATCCTGATGGAAGCCGGCGATTGTCGAATCCCGTTTGTCCGGGTTGTGTTCGCTTTCGCGCGATTGCTTCGCTAAACTTGGCCTTTCTATATTCTTCTGCAAAAGGTCTCGCCCCATGCTGATCGCCGCCAATAAGGCTGTCTCCATCGACTATACCCTGACCAACGACGCTGGTGAGGTCATCGACAGCTCCGCCGGCGGCGCTCCGCTGGTCTACCTGCAAGGCGCAGGCAACATCATCCCGGGCCTGGAAAAAGCTCTGGAAGGCAAAGCTGTTGGTGACGAGCTGGAAGTGTCCGTTGAGCCGGAAGACGCTTACGGCGAATATGCTGCCGAGCTGGTCAGCACCCTGAGCCGCAGCATGTTCGAAGGCGTTGACGAGCTGGAAGTCGGCATGCAGTTCCACGCTTCGGCGCCGGATGGCCAGATGCAGATCGTGACCATCCGTGACCTGGACGGCGACGACGTCACCGTCGACGGCAACCACCCACTGGCCGGTCAGCGCCTGAACTTCAAAGTGAAGGTCGTTGCTATCCGTGACGCCAGCCAGGAAGAAGTCGCTCATGGCCACGTCCATGGCGAAGGTGGCCATCACCACTGATTTTCTGCGCTAAGCTTCGAGTACTGGAGAGGCGCCTGCGGGCGCCTTTTTAGTCCGCGGCTGTCCTTGGTGCTCTCGCCAAGTGGCTGTTTCGAGTAGAACACGGGAATCTGGAGTCCGTCATGAGTGCTTTTCACGACCTTAAGTTGACAGCCCTGGATGGTCAGGAGCTACCGCTGGCGCCTTTCAAAGGCCAAGTCGTGCTGGTGGTCAACGTCGCCTCCAAATGCGGCTTGACCCCACAGTACGCGGCGCTGGAAAACCTCTACCAGCAATTCAAGGGCAAGGGCTTCAGTGTGCTGGGCCTGCCGTGCAACCAGTTTGCCGGTCAGGAGCCAGGTACCGAACAGCAAATCCAGGAGTTCTGCAGCCTGAACTATGGCGTGACGTTCCCGTTGTCGAGCAAGCTTGAAGTCAACGGCCATGATCGTCATCAGTTGTACCGCTTGCTGGCGGGCGAGGGTGCGGAGTTTCCGGGGGATATCACCTGGAACTTCGAGAAATTCCTGCTCGGCAAGGATGGCCGGGTATTGGCGCGATTCTCGCCGCGCACGCCGCCGGATGATCCGACCATTGTCCACGCGATTGAAAAAGCGCTGGGCTGAAACACAAAAATCGCAGCCATCGAGCTGCGATTTTTTTTGCCTGACTTTTGACCCTTAATCATTCAAATCAATAGTGCTGTTAAAAGACGCTAACTGTTCATATTATCGCCGTCATAAAGTCATTCCCTGTGGAGCCTTCCAATGCCGGTGCAAGCCCTGTTCAAACCGTTCCACCTCGGTGCCCTCGAACTGCCGACCCGCGTGGTGATGGCGCCGATGACCCGCTCGTTTTCCCCGGGTGGCGTACCCAATTCCAAAGTGATCGAGTACTACCGTCGCCGCGCTGCGGCCGGTGTTGGCCTGATCATCACCGAAGGCACCACTGTCGGTCACAAGGCTTCCAACGGTTACCCGAATGTGCCGCAGTTCTTCGGCGAAGCGCCACTGGCCGGCTGGAAAAAAGTCGTCGACGCGGTGCATGCCGAGGGCGGGAAGATTGTTCCGCAACTGTGGCATGTCGGCAGCGTGCGCCGCATTGGCACCGAGCCGGACGCCAGCGTCCCGGCTTACGGCCCGACGGAAAAACTCAAGGATGGCCAGGTCGTGGTGCACGGCATGACCAAACAGGACATTCAGGACGTGATCGGTGCTTTCGCCCAAGCGGCGAAGGATGCGCAAAGCATCGGCATGGACGGCGTGGAAATCCACGGCGCCCACGGCTATCTGATCGACCAGTTCTTCTGGGAAGGCAGCAACCAGCGCACCGACGAATACGGCGGCAGCCTGGCCAACCGTTCGCGCTTCGCCATCGAGTTGATTCAAGCGGTGCGCGCGGCAGTCGGTGAAGGCTTCCCGATCATCTTCCGTTTTTCGCAGTGGAAGCAGCAGGATTACACCGCGCGTCTGGTGCAGACCCCGGAGGCGCTGGGCGAATTCCTCAAGCCGTTGGCCGACGCCGGGGTGGACATTTTCCACTGCTCGACGCGGCGTTTCTGGGAGCCTGAATTTGACGGTTCCGAGCTGAACCTGGCCGGCTGGACGCGCAAGCTGACCGGCAAACCGACCATCACCGTGGGCAGCGTCGGTCTGGACGGCGAGTTCCTGCAGTTTATGGTCAACACCGATAAAGTCGCGCAACCGGCGAGCCTGGAGAAGCTGCTGGAGCGTCTGAACAACGACGAGTTCGATCTGGTGGCAGTGGGCCGTGCGCTGCTGGTGGATCCGGACTGGGCGCTGAAAGTCCGTGAAGGGCGTGATCAGGACATTCTGCCGTTCAGCCGTGAGGCGTTGATGACGCTGGTTTAAACTTCGCCTTTAACGCCCTCTTCGCGAGCAAGCTCGCTCCCACATTTTGAAATGCATTCCAAATGTGGGAGCGAGCTTGCTCGCGAAGAGGGCATCAGAGTCGACGATGATCTAAGGTAATGTCTGCGCATTCGGCAACACCTGCTCCCGTACACACGCCCCACGCAAATGCTTTTCAAATTGCTCGATGATCGCCGCCCACCCCTGACGACTGGCATGCTGGCGCGCATTCAGGCGCACGCAACGCAAGGTCTCATCTTCCTCCAGCAACCACGCCGCCGCATCGCAGAACGCTTGTTCATCACCGGGCATCGCCAACACGCCGTTGTAACCGTGGCGAATGTGCTGCGCTGCCGCAGCCTGATCGTACGCCACCACCCCCAGCCCTGACGCCAGTGCTTCCAGCACCACATTGCCGAAGGTTTCGGTCATGCTCGGGAACAGGAAGATATCGCCGGACGCATAGTGCGCCGCCAGCGCTTCGCCGCGTTGTGAACCACAGAAGATCGCCTCGGGCAGCTCCTTTTCCAACGCAGGCCGTTGCGGCCCGTCGCCGACCACGATCAGCTTCAGTTTGCGCTGTGGATAAGTGCCGCACAGGGTGTCGAAGCAGCGCTTGAGCAGGCCGAGGTTCTTCTCCGGGGCCAGACGTCCGACGTGAATCACCGCGATGTCCTGCTCGGACAAACCCCATTGTTCACGCAAGCCGTTCAGACGCTTGGCCGGGTGAAACAACTGGCTGTCCACGCCGCGGGAGAGCAGGGCGAGGCGGTCGAAATGCCGACGCTCCAGTTCCAGGCGCTGACTGACGCTCGGCACCAGGGTCATTGCCGAGCGATTGTGAAACCAGCGTAGATAATGGGTCAGCAAGCGCGTCAGCAAACTCAGTCCGTACTGGTGGGTGTATTGCTGGAAATTGGTGTGAAAACCGCTGACCACCGAGATCCCCAGGCGTCGCGCCGCACGCAACGCCGACAAACCGAGCGGGCCTTCGGTGGCGATGTAAAGCACGTCCGGGCGCTGGCGTTTCCAGCGCCGCAGCAGCTTGTGCATCGACGACTGTCCCCATTGCAGACCGGGATAACCCGGCAACGGCCAGCCTCGACACAACAGCAAGGCATCGTCCTCGACGCGCTGCGGATCTCCCGCCTGGCGCGGTCGCACCAGTTCCACCTGATGCCCACGCGCGCGCAAGCCATCGCACAAGCGACCAAGGGTATTGGCCACCCCGTTGATTTCCGGTGGGAAGGTTTCGCTGATCAGAGTGATATGCAGAGCTGTCGTCATGACCTCAGTGTCGGCTGAGGCCATGTCGTGCCTGTGACGTTCGGATGATGGATTTGTGACTGCTGCCCAGACGGCGGTTGAAGTGCTCGTGCAGGCGTCAGCCAGACATTACCACCAAGGTACTGGCGGGGGCGTTTGCATGACGCGTGACAGAAGCGGCAGGTTTCTGAGGCGCTCGACAGCATGCGGTGAACCCCAGGTACGCTGGCCTAGCGGTGATAGCCAGGGTCCCAGTTGAGTCCACATTTCCTCGGGGGAGCTGAAGGTCGGTCGCTCGATCCACAACTGAATGCCGCCCCCGACCATTGCCGGATGCCCTACGGCAATCTCGGTGTATTTGTTTCCCGCTTCGTCCATGAACCGATTGGGGCGCCACACATCGTGGATCCCGCGTGGTGAGTGCAGGGGGTGATAGCGGTTGTCCCAGCTCCGGTTGACGATAAAGTAAAAATCACCATGGGCGTTGATGACGCTGTACCCGGAATCGACCAGATCCTTCACGTTCAAATTCCCGCGAACGCTGCCCCATATGCTCCAGCACTCGATTTGCACCTGTTTATCCAACGTAATGTGTTGAACCGTTTGCACGGCGCCATCGTTCCAGACGCGAGCGATTTTGCCTTTTTCCTTGATCAGGTTTGCGACATCGTTGACGAAATACCGCACGGCATCTTCCGAAGTTGCGCTCGGATTGCCTGATGCAGCACGGGCGTAGGCCGCCAGTTGCGGGGTATTTGCCGGTGTGATCGGGCTCAGAAAATACTCATCGGCACCGAGGTGGATGTAACGACTGTCAGGGAACAGGTTCATCAAATCGCTGAAGAGTGTCTTCATGAACGCCCTCGCGGCGGTAAGGCTGAAGTCGAGGGCTTTGGTGACGACCGTTCCGTTGCTCAGTTTCAACTGGAGTTCTGGTCGGTTGCGCAGGATCCAGTTCATGTGGCCGGGCATGTCCAGTTCGGGAATCACCTGAACGTAATAACTGGCAGCCGTGTCGAGCACGCGCTTGAGGTCCGCGGCGCTCCAGGCATCGCTGCTCGACAGGTCAGGATAAGAAGGAAAGATGACGCGGACACCCTCATTATCAGTGAGGTGCAAATGCAAGGTGTTGAGCTGGTTCCAGGCCATTTCCTGAATCAGGCAGATCATCCAGTCCGGGGTGAATTGCCGACGCCCCATATCAATCATCACTGAGCGTTCGGCAAATGCCGGGGCATCGATGACTTTGCATCGCGTCAGCTCGGTTGAGATTCTGACGGCTTTATGCAGCGTTGTGAGTCCTCGCGCCATGGCCGTCAGGTTGGACGCTGTAACGCGAATGAACGCTGTGACATCGATTCGGTATTTCTCTGGTTCTCCGTGCACGGGGATCACCACGCCACTGGTGTCGGGAACCTCAAGCCTCAGCTCCACGTCACCGCTGCCTGCTTGTTCCGGTGAGCCCGACATCAGCACGATTGCTGGCGGTGTGGTCAGCTCGGCGGCTCCGACAAAACCCTGCGCCAGGCGGGTAGCCAGCGGACGCAGGCTCTCGTGAGAGATGTAGATACGTGTGGTCGCGAGAATGTTGTAGGGGACGCCGGTGTGGCCGGTGGCGAACAGTACGCAAGGGCTCATTTCAAGCCAGGGATACTCCCTGCTGACGAGTTCTCGGGGTTTGGCAGCTGAAATCCTGGTCATAAGTGCAATCTCCAAATGGATGAAGGCTTCACTTGACCGGACAACAGGAGCACTCTCGATGACGGATCAGCCGAGGGTGTAGTTGATGCTGGAAATTGGCAACTGCCAACTGTCATAAGTAACAGGTTGCAGCGCAGAGGCCACGGTGATACGAGGCGTCTGCGCCAGAATCGCTCAAGAGATTGGCGGGGGCGTCAGCGACTTTTCTCCCTGTTCGCGTACCCAGAACAACGTCGCTCCCGCTACCGCCGCCGGCATCATCAGAATGTTCACCACCGGAATCAGCAGCGCCAGATAGACGATCCCGCCAAAACTCATGCTCTGCCAGCGTTTCTGCCGCAGCCAGGCGAGCATCTCGTTCCAGCCCAGTTTGTGGTTGTCCGCCGGGTAGTCGATGTACTGGATCGCCATCATCCACACGCCGAACAGCAGCCACAGCGGGGCGGCGACGATGTTCACCACCGGGATGAACGAGAGAATGAACAGGCCGATCGCCCGCGGCAGGAAATAGCCGAGTTTGCGCATTTCCCGGGCTAGGGTGCGCGGGATCATCGCAATCAGTTCGCCCCAGCTGAAGGCCGGGAAATCATCGGTGCCGCGTACCACCACTTCGACTTTTTCCGCGAGGAAACCGTTGAACGGCGCAGCGATCACGTTGGCGAGCATGGTGAAGGTGAAGAACACCATCAACGCCACCAGCACCACGAACAGCGGCCAGAGGATGTAGCTGAGGAAACTCAGCCAGTCGGGCAGCGACGGCATCAGGCTGTCGACCCACAGGCTGAACTGATGGCCGGCCAGATAGATCAATCCGACGAACAGCACCAGGTTGATCGCCAGCGGCAGCAACACGAACAGGCGCAGGCCCGGGCTGAGAACCAGTTTGAGGCCTTCGCGCAGGTATTGCGGGCCGGACAGAACAGGGGCGGGCATAAGGTGCTCCGAGCAAGGGAAAACGCGCCGACCTTACCGACTTTGCAACAGGTGTGAAAGCGCGGCAGAGCGATCGACATTCACTGTAACAAAGACGTCGATCTGGTCGGAGTCTGCGTATAGAGACCACCTATGAGCTGGATTGTTAATCCGTATTTCCTTAATCTTGCCCCCCTCGATACGCTGCACCCAACTTTTTACAGGACTGTCGAGCTCATGCCTTCCCCAAGGTTATCCACAGTCCTTTTTTATTCCCGCCGGCAGTCCGGCGTTCCGCGCCAGTGTTTCGGCCCGGTCAACAGGAGCAGGTCATGTCTGAAGTCCGTCATTCGCGAGTGATTATTCTCGGTTCCGGCCCTGCCGGTTACAGCGCTGCGGTCTACGCCGCCCGTGCCAACCTCAAGCCACTGCTGATTACCGGCATGCAGGCCGGCGGTCAATTGACCACCACCACCGAAGTCGACAACTGGCCGGGCGACGTGCACGGCCTGACCGGTCCGGCCCTGATGGAGCGGATGCGCGAGCACGCCGAGCGTTTTGAAACCGAGATCGTTTTCGATCACATCAACGCCGTGGACTTCGCTGCCAAGCCGTACACCCTGACCGGCGACAGCGCGACTTACACCTGCGACGCCCTGATCATCGCTACCGGTGCCAGCGCTCGTTATTTGGGCCTGCCGTCGGAAGAGGCGTTCATGGGCAAAGGCGTTTCGGCCTGCGCGACCTGCGACGGTTTCTTCTACCGCAACAAGCCAGTGGCTGTGGTCGGTGGCGGCAACACCGCTGTTGAAGAGGCACTGTACCTGGCCAACATCGCCAGCACCGTGACCCTGATCCACCGTCGCGAAACCTTCCGCGCCGAGAAGATCCTGATCGACAAGCTCAACGCCCGCGTGGCCGAAGGCAAGATCATCCTCAAGTTGAACGCCAACCTCGACGAAGTGCTGGGCGACAACATGGGTGTGACCGGTGCGCGCCTCAAGAACAACGACGGCAGCTTCGACGAGATCAAAGTCGACGGCGTGTTCATCGCCATTGGCCACACCCCGAACACTTCGCTGTTCGAAGGCCAGTTGACCCTGAAAGACGGTTACCTGGTTGTGCAGGGCGGTCGTGACGGCAACGCCACTGCCACCAGCGTCGAAGGTATCTTCGCTGCCGGCGACGTGGCTGACCATGTTTACCGTCAGGCCATCACCTCGGCCGGCGCCGGCTGCATGGCGGCACTGGACACCGAGCGTTACCTGGACGGTCTGCAGAACGCTTCGTTCTAAATCGCAGACACAAAAAAACCGGCTTCGGCCGGTTTTTTTATGCCCGTATTTCCGCTACATCGCATAACCCTGTGGGAGCGGGCTTGCTCGCGAAAGCGGTGTGTCAGACAAAGAAAAGTCGCCTGGCACGGCGCCTTCGCGAGCAAGCCCGCTCCCACAGGGAATGGGGTTGGCTATGGAAATCAGCGACGGGTCAGGGGCTGCGTTTCGAACTTCACACCCGCCAGCCCGTGCTTGATCAGCGCGCGGATATTGCCGTGGTCGCTGCCCTCAGGCGTCGCCACCACCGAGCGGTAATGCTCGCCGAATGCCAGCAGCGCTTCTTCATCGCTCAAGCCTTCCAGTAGCGCCAGACCCAGGGTCTTGCACGAACCTTCGTTCTGCCCGGCGGCGTTTTCCACGCCACCGTTGTTGAACGCCTGAGGCTGGTAGTCGTAACCGGCGGCGATGAAAGCCAGGGTGTCGGCGAAAGCGTGTTCGCCGCTCTTGAGGCTGGCGCGCAGGGTGTTCAGATCACTCATTGGGTTTTCCTTTGGCGAACGCCGCCTGTTGTTCGGCGCTGGCTTCTTGCTGGTATTGGGCTTTCCACTCGGCGTAAGGCATGCCGTAAACCACTTCACGGGCGTCGTCGAGGCTGACCTCGATCTGCTGTTCATCGGCGGCAGCCTTGTACCACTTGGACAGGCAGTTGCGGCAGAACCCGGCAAGGTTCATCAGGTCGATGTTCTGCACGTCCTTGCGGCTGTCCAGGTGGGCGACCAGCCGGCGGAAGGCGGCGGCTTCGAGTTCGAGGCGTTGTTGCTCGGTCATGGGAGTCTCTGCGAGACAGCTTCAAGCGACGAGCTTCAAGCTGCAAGATGGGTGGCGTTGATACGAAGTTTACAGTTTGCCGCTTGAAGCTTGAAGCTAGCGGCTCGCTGCAAGCGTGATTGACACCGACTCGGCAAAACGCAGCGCATGCGGCTTGTCGACTTCGACTTCGGCGTACAGCACCGCAGCATGAGTCATCACCAGATCCAGCAGTTCCTGGGTCAGGCGTTCGAGCAGCGCAAACCGATTGCCCTCGACGTGGGCGATGATCGCCTTGGTGATGGTGCGGTAATTCAGCGCGTGATCGATGTCGTTGTCGCGCACCGCTTCCTGCGCCGCGTACAGGATCGTGAGATTGATCAGCACATCCTGCTTGTTGAGGATCTCGTCCTCGTTGATCCCGATAAAGGTGCGCAAGCGCAGATCCTTGACCCGGATGCGCGCCATTCCCGGTTGAAGTTGTGACATTTACTTGCTCCGTCCAATCAATTGCAGGAACTCCTGGCGGGTGTTGCTCGAGTCGCGAAAGGCGCCGAGCATGACCGAGGTGTTCATGGTCGAATTCTGTTTCTCGACACCGCGCATCATCATGCACATGTGCCGGGCCTCGATGACCACCGCGACGCCGGCGGCATCGGTGACCTGTTGCACCGCATCGGCAATCTGCCGGGTGAGGTTTTCCTGAATCTGCAGGCGCCGGGCGAACATGTCCACCAGCCGCGCGATCTTCGACAGCCCCAGCACCTTGCCTGTCGGAATATAAGCCACATGGGCCTTGCCGATGAAGGGCAGCAGGTGATGTTCGCACAACGAGTAGAGCTCGATGTCGGCGACGATGATCATCTCGTCGCTGTCGGAGGCAAACAGCGCGCCGTTGACGATCTGCTCCACACTCTGTTCATAGCCGTGACACAGGTATTGCATGGCCTTGGCCGCGCGCACCGGGGTATCGAGCAGACCTTCGCGGTCGGGGTCTTCGCCGAGGCCGATGAGGATCTCGCGGTAATTCTCGGGCAGGGAACGGGTCATGGGAGATCCTCGCGCAGCAGCTTATTTGACGTGCCGTCCGCCGTTGACGGTCAGGGTTGTGCCGGTGACATAGGGGTTGTCGAGCAGATAGCGCAGGCTCTGGTAGATCACTTCGCTGCCGGGCTCGATGCCCAGCGCGGATTTGGCCAGCGCCCTGGCGCGGTACGCCGCGTCGTCGTCGGGATTGAACAATAGCAGGGCCGGCGCGATGCCGTTGACCTTGATTGCCGGCGCATAGCGCGCGGCGAAGGACAGGGTCAGGCTGTCGAGCCCGGCCTTGCTGGCGCAATAACCGATGTGCTTGCTGCTGCCCTTGCGCGTGACATCGTCGCTGATGTGGATGATGTCGGCCGGGGTCGAGCCTTTGAGCAGGTCGGCGCAGTGCAGGTTGATCAGATACGGCGCGAGCATGTGCACGTTGAGCATGCGCGAGAAGGCCTCGGCTTCACTGCCCGGGGTTTCCGCCAGCCATTCGGAGGCGTTGTGGACGATGGCGCGCAGGCAGTCGGTGTGGGTTTTCAGTTCATCGATGAAGGCGAGGATGGTGGCTTCGCTGGAGAAGTCCGCGAACACCGCGACAGCGCCCAGATCACGCAGGGCTTGTACGCCCGGACGTTCGCTGCGGTAGGTGAAGATGACCCGATGGCCGTCTTCAAGCAAACGCTGTGCGCAGTGCAGACCGACACGCTGGCCGGCACCGGTGATGAGGATCGGGGCGGAGGATATGGACATGAACGGCTCGCGTCGCGGTGGGAGCAAAAACTATAACAGTGACGCGGGGTGCCCACCTATCGCAAGACGGGTGCTGTGCTTTTGTGGGAGCCGGGCTTGCTCGCGAAGGCGGTGTGCCAGGCACGGATACATCAACTGACACGACGCTTTCGCGAGCAAGCCCGCTCCCACATGGGCGCTCAGCGGTTTTGAGACACTGGTTCAACAGGCAGTCGAGGTGCCGGGACGCTGTTCAGCCAACCCGCCAGCAACCGTGTCGACAGTGGAATAAAGAAATACACCATCAACGGCGTCAGGCACGCCGTACTGACCAATACCCGCGGCAGCAGGCTCATCTCGCCGAGCAGCGGTCCGAGGACAAAGTTGAACAGCAGCGACACCGGGAAGAACGCCAGCCAGATCGCCACGGCCTGTTTCCAGCGTGGTGGCCGTTGACCGGCAGCGCCGAACCAGCCTTCGATGCCGCTGACCCGATGCTCCTTGGGATGCTCGAACAGATCGCTGCCCCGCGCCAGCCACGCGGTACGCGAGACCGAGTGCTCCCAGGCGTGCAGGGTCTGCTCGTCGACGAAGCGGAAAATGATCTGGAATTCGTTGTCACCGGGTGGCGGAGCGAGCACGCCGGAACCTAGATAACCGGGAAAGTCAGTGGCCAGTTGTTCGCCTTCGCGCAGCCAGGCAATCAGGTCCTGATAGCGGCCGTCGGCGACGCGACGCGCAACCATCAGCGTGACGGGGGAAGTAGACATTGTGTATCTCCATATTTCGAGTGCGGCGCTCCGGGTAGGAGGTTTCGCATTGCGCAAACCGGGGTAGGGGTCTGCGCTTTTCAACAAGCAAGGATTATTCCCGATTTTGATGACAGTTTCAGAGACTTTCGTCTCTGTTTATTGGGTTGAACCGACAGAGGGCATCGGATGTAGAATGGGATCCAAATTTACCGAGCGGACACATCAGCACCATGGCTGTTATCACGGACGCTAACCCTGCCTCGCAGGCCTCTGTCGCACTTGAGCGCGAAGAGTTGTTCCCTATTCGGGAGGTGTCGCGGCTGACCGGCGTCAACCCGGTAACGCTGCGTGCATGGGAGCGCCGCTACGGTCTGATCCAGCCGACGCGCACCGAAAGCGGGCACCGGTTGTATTCGATGACCGAAATCGAGCGCGTGCGCAGCATTGTCGACTGGATTGATCGCGGCGTTGCCGTGAGCAAGGTCGGCAAGATCCTGGCGAGGACCGAGCCGCTGAAAGCCTTGGCCCATATCATCCCCGATGATCTGGTCCAGGCCGATTACGCGCAATGGCAGCAGCAGGTGCAATTGGCCGTCAGTTCGTTCGACGACCGCGCGCTGGATCAGGTTTACAACCAGATCTTCTCGTCCTACTCGCTGCCGGTAGTGTTTCAGAACATTCTCATGCCTTTGTGGCTGCAGATGTTGCAGCGCCAGGATGCCTTCGGGCAGACCAGCGAGTGGCTGTTTTTCGACGGGTTCCTGCGGGCGCGGGTGTTGCAGCGGATCGTCGCGCTGCGCGGCACCCAGCCGCGCAAAGTGATTGTCAGTGCGCTCGCCGGTCAGTGTCGTGAACTCGAGCTACTGGTTGCCGCGTTGTTTCTCAGTGGCAATGATGCGGGCGTGCGGGTGCTGACCACCGGCCAGCCATTCGATGAGTTGGCGCTGGTGTGCGAGCGGATCAAGCCGCAGGCGCTGGTGCTTTTTTCCAACCACGCCCCCACCGCGGATTTGCCGCGCCGTCTGAATCGACTGGCCTTGAGTCTCGACTGTCAGGTAATGCTCGCCGGCGACGCTGCCGATCTGGCACAGGACAGTCTGGCCGGATCGTCGATCGGTTGTCTGGGCAATGAAGGGGCGACGATGCGTCAGCGCATGACGCAATTTCTCGCAGGTACGCTGGATACCTGAATTTCAGGTGTGCAGGGCGGGGTGGGTCAGACGGTGTTGTTGCAGGATGAACTGGCGCAGGCGTTCGGTTTCATCGGCATCGGTCTGGCTCAGCTCGTAGGCGTAAAAACCGTGCTCGGTTTCGCGCTCGAAATTGCCGCGCAGGGAAATCCGCTCATAACCTGAAGGGCTGAACCACAGGGCGAAATGCTTGGGCGGTTTGGTCTTGTTGCGCATTTCCAGCAGCACGCCTTTGTGCGACACCTCGTGCACCCACATCATGCCTGGCTGCCCTTTTGCGTTTTCCAGCGCGACCGGCTCTTCGAGGGTCAGGCGCCATGGGCGAATCATCGGCCCGTCTTCGTAAATGCTCGGCACGCCCAGACGCAGGTGCAACGCGTGGAATTCGTCTTCCACCAGATGCAGCGGGAAGGTCATTTGCTGATTTTCGAAGTTGGCCTGGATGGTCACTTGCTCGTGAGCCGCCAGGCGCGTGAGCAGGTCACGGATCTGCGAACCACCATTGACCAGCAGGCTCGACGTCGCATCCCGCACATTGAGCTGCGGGTTGTGCTGCATGGTCTGGATGAAATCCAGCTCATCCTGGGTCAGGAGGGCGTCGCGTTGCATGGCCTGGCTCGAAAGATATAGTTACAAAGTCATTGGTGATTGTAGTTAATGACACTTAGTTCGCAGTTTTGTTTACGCCGTTCGTCGCTTTCAACGCTGCCAGTTCCGCTTTCAGCGCTGCGACCTCAGCCTCGAGCTGAATTACGCGTTGCTGCGCCTTGACCTGAACCGTGACATCTTTCTGCACACCGACGAAATAAGTCTGGCCGTCATCAGCGTTTTTCACCGTCGAAAGCGACAGTTCGTTCCAGAACGGGGTGCCATCCTTGCGGTAGTTGCGCAGGATTTCCCGGCACGCCCCGCCGTTGTGCAAGGTGTCGCGAATCAGCGACAGACCGGCTTGATCGCGGTCTCCTGACTGCAGAAAGCGGCAGTCCTGATAAAGTATCTCTTCGCTGCTGTAACCGGTCAGGCGTTCGAAGGCCGGGTTCACGTAAATCAGGATGTTGTCCTGCTCGCCTTCCTTTTCGGCCACCACGATTCCATCGTTCGACGCGTTGATCACCATTTGCAGCAGACTGGCGTTGATCATCAATGAATCCTTTCAGTGTCGATAATGGCTGGCATTCTAGAAGTTCCAACGCCGCTGTCTACTGGCTATCACGGCGAATCGGGGCTGGATCGCGGCTTTTGCGTCGGACTGCTACTATCGCCGCTCTTTTTTTCAGCTTCAGGATCAGATTGATGAAAGTCGCCATCCTCTCCGGCTCGGTTTACGGCTCGGCCGAAGAAGTCGCCCGTCACGCGCAGAACCTGCTGAAAGACGCCGGTTTTGAAACGTTCTACAACCCGCGCGCCAGCTTGGCAGATATCCAGGCGTTCGCACCTGAAGCGTTTCTCGCGGTGACGTCTACCACTGGCATGGGCGAGTTGCCGGATAACCTGCAGCCGTTGTATTCGGCGATTCGCGACCAGTTGCCAGCCGCGTGGCGCGACTTGCCGGGCGCGGTGATCGGTTTGGGCGATGCCAGTTACGGCGATACGTTCTGTGGCGGCGGCGAACTGATGCGTGAGTTGTTCGCCGAACTGGGCGTGCGCGAAGTGCAGGAGATGCTGCGTCTGGACGCCAGCGAAAGCGTGACCCCGGAAACCGACGCCGAGCCATGGCTGGCGCAATTGATCGCCACGCTCAAGGGCTGATCGCGCGCTCACGCAGCAGAGCCAGCCAGGCCTGCGCGGCTTTCGACAGATAGGCGCCCCGGCGCCAGATGAAGGCGATGTCCCAGCGCAAATAATCTGGCGCGCGCAAGGTCAGGCGCACCACGCCCGGACGCTCCAGTGCCCGGGCCACCACGCTGGGCAGCAGCACCACGCCTTGCCCGGCGGCCACCAGTGCCACGAGAAAATCCGCCTGCCCGCTGCGCCCGCCTTCTTTCGGGGTAAAGCCCAGTTGCTGGCAGGCCTGCAGTAAACGGTCATTGAGCACGAAGCTGCGCTGATACAACAGGAACGGCGTGTCGGCCAATTCCTCAAGGCCAATCTCGCCGCGCCCCGCCAACGGATGATCCACCGGCAATAACGCATCGAGTTTCTCATCGCAGAACGGCTGGAAATCGAACTGCGGATCTTTCGGCAGCAGGCTCCCGCCTAACTCCAGTTCGCCGCTGAGCACCGCTTGCTCGACATTGCGGCTGCCACCCTCAAGCAATTGAATGCTGATGTTCGGATAGCGCCGGCGATACTCGGCGAACAATCCGGCGAACAGCGCATCGCTGCCCAGCAGCGGCAGGCCGAGGCGCAATTCGCCGCGCGCCAGTTGGCTCAGATCATCCAGTTCGCTGAGCAATTCATTGCGAAGGCGCAACATGCCCTCGGCGCGCTGCAGCACCACGCTGCCCGCGGCGGTCAGGCGCAATTGCGAGCCGAGTCGTTCGAGCAACGGCGTGCCGAGGCTCTGCTCCAGTTGCGCGACTTGCTTGCTCACTGCCGATTGGCTGATGTGCAGGGTTTTCGCCGCTTGGGTGAAGCCGCCCTGATGCATGACTTCGACAAAACTGCGCAGCTGTTTGAATTCCATCATCCGATTCCATTGTGGAATAGGGCTGAGTCTAACAATTCGCTTCTGGGATGGCAGGCCGCTTCGTAAAATAAGCCCCTGTAAGGAGCCCATCATGAACGCCGCATCCCTCAAATACCTGTCCCGTCTATTCGCAGAACTGGCCGTGTTGCTCGGTCTCTACCTGCTCGGCTGTCAGATCGCCGCGTGGTTGGCCTGGCCGATTCCCGGCGGCGTGATCGGCATGGCCCTGTTGCTGCTGGCGTTTGCGTTTGGTTGGGTCAAACCGGCGGCGCTGCAACTGGGTGCCGGATTGCTGATGGCCGAGATGCTGCTGTTCTTTATTCCGGCACTGATGAGTCTGCTCGACTACGGCGCACTGTTGCGTGATGACGGCTGGCGGATTCTGCTGGTGATCGGCGCCAGCACCCTGATGGTGATGCTGGTAACAGCCTTCACCGTGGAGCTGGCCGTGCGCCTGAGGCGGTCCCATGAAGCTTGAATGGATGCCGATGTTCTGGCTCGCCTTTACGCTGTTGGCGTACCTGTTCAGTCGCTGGATTTACCGGCGCACCGGGCGTTATTTGCTGTCGCCGCTGATTCTGGTGCCGGCGCTGCTGCTGGCGCTCGCCGTGCCGCTGCACACCGCCTATGCCGAATACGCCAGCAACACCCATTGGTTGATGCTGGTGCTCGGGCCGGTGACGGTCGCCTTCGCCGTGCCGATCTGGCAGCAGCGGCGTCTGCTGGTGCGGCACTGGTCAGCGCTGTTGCTGGGCATGCTTGCCGGCAGCGCGGCGTCGATCGCTACGTCGTTCGGCCTGGCCAAGGCGCTGGCGCTGGATAGCTCGGTGACGATGTCGCTGGTACCGCGCTCGATCACCACGCCATTCGCCATGCCGCTGGCGCAGGATCTCGGTGGCGTGCCGGAACTGACTGCCGTGTTCGTGATGTTTACCGGCGTGTTCGGCGCGATGCTCGGCGGCGTATTGCTCAAGTGGCTGCCGTTGCGCAGTGCGTTGGCGCGCGGCGCGTTGTTCGGGGTTGGCGCGCACGGCGCAGGCGTCAGTCGGGCGCATGAAGTGGGGGGTGAGGAAGGCTCGGTGGCGGGGCTGGTGATGGTGCTGACCGGGCTGCTCAATCTGTTCGCCGCGCCTTTGTTGGCGTCGTTGCTTTGACATGGATCCAAGGAGTTTGCCTGGCTGACCCGCTCAGTCATCAAGCTGGCTGGCAATGCAACTACGCGATCCTCTGCGCCTGACTAGACTGCTCGTACGTGCAGAACAATAAGAACGCAGAGGTGCATACAGTGAGCGTAGCCCCCGTCCAATTGTCCCTTGATGTCAAAGACCAGGTCAGTGCCGCGGAATGGCAGACCCGGGTCGATCTCGCCGCCTGTTATCGGCTGGTTGCGCTACATGGCTGGGATGACCTGATCTTCACCCACATCTCGGCCAAGGTCCCGGGCACCGAAGACTTCCTGATCAACCCGTTCGGGTTGATGTTCCATGAGATCACCGCGTCGAGCCTGGTCAAAGTCGATCAGGCCGGCCACAAGCTCATGGACAGCCCCTACGAAATCAATCCCGCCGGTTACACCATCCACAGCGCCGTGCACGAAGTGCGGCACGATGTGGTTTGCGTGCTGCACACCCACACCGCCTCCGGTGTGGCCGTTTCAGCGCAAAAACAGGGTGTGTTGCCGATCAGTCAGCAGTCGCTGTTCGTGCTGTCGAGCCTGGCCTATCACGCCTATGAAGGCGTGGCGCTGAATCATGAAGAGAAGGCGCGCTTGCAAGCCGACCTGGGCGAGAACAATTTCCTGATGCTGCACAACCACGGTCTGCTGACCTGCGGCGGCACCATCGCCGACACCTTTCTGATGATGTTCACCTTCCAGCGCGCCTGCGATATTCAGGTCATGGCGCAAACCGGCGCTGCTGAACTGATCGCCATCGAACCGCAGATCCTGGCGGGCGCCAAAGCGATGATCGCCGGCGTCACCAAAAGTGCTCAAGGCATGGGCGGCGCGCTGGCCTGGCCGGCGTTGCTGCGCAAACTCGATAAACAAGACCCCGGATATAAACTCTGATGCCTCTTGCCGAGATTCCTCTGTGTGTCTGGCGCAAACGCAGCCGGACGTTTGTCTTTCGCGGCCAGTCGATCCGTTACTGGACGGCGGGGCAGGGTGAGCCGCTGCTGCTGATCCACGGTTTCCCGACGGCCAGTTGGGACTGGCACTACCTGTGGCAGCCGCTGGCCCAGCGCTATCGGGTGATCGCCTGTGACATGCTCGGTTTCGGGGATTCGGCCAAACCATTGCATCACCGCTACAGCCTGCTGGAGCAGGCCGACCTGCAACAGGCGCTGCTGGCGCATCTTCAGGTCGAGCAAGCGGTGCATGTGCTGGCCCACGATTACGGCGACAGCGTTGCCCAGGAATTGCTCGCCCGGCATTACGAAAACCGGATCGAGGTCGCCAGTTGCGTCTTTCTCAATGGCGGGCTGTTCCCCGAAACCCATCGTCCTGTGCTGATGCAAAAGCTGCTGCTCAGCCCGCTGGGCTGGATGATCGGACGGGCGTTCAGCCGTGATGCACTGGTGAAAAGTTTCCGGCAGATCTTCGGTCCGCAGACCGGCCCAAGTGAAAGTGAACTGGATGATTTCTGGAGCCTGATCGAGACCCATCGCGGCCCGCGTATCCTGCACAAACTGATCGGCTACATCCCCGAGCGCCGTGTGCAGCGCGACCGCTGGGTGGCGGCCATGCAGCGTGATGAAATCCCGCTACGGGTGATTGATGGCGAAGTTGACCCGGTTTCCGGTGCGCACATGGTCGAACGTTACCGCGAACTGATTGCCGACGCCGATACGGTGCTACTGTCAGGTATCGGCCACTATCCGCAGATCGAAGCGCCGGTGCAGGTGCTCAAGCATTACCTGGCGTTTCGTGAGCGCCTGGAGTTGCCGCCGCGCAAGGTCGCGTGCTCCTGAAAGATCAAAAGATCGCAGCCTGCGGCAGCTCCTACACCGATCTTCTGTAGGAGCTGCCGCAGGCTGCGATCTTTTGATCTTTTGATCTTTTGACGCCCTCATCATCCCTCACCCTTATCGCGCACCATTCAGCCTCAGCCGTATTCGTTGTGACCCAAAGCCCTGTGCCTGACACTCGGACTCATTACTGGCCTGCTGGAGTTCCTGCGATGAATGAGTCCGTACGTTTCGAAGATAAAGTCGTGATCGTCACCGGCGCCGGTGGTGGCCTGGGGCGAGCGCACGCTTTGCTGTTCGCCCGGCACGGTGCCAAAGTGCTGGTCAACGACCTCGGCGGTTCGACTCAGGGCGAAGGGGCCAACGCTTCCGCCGCCGACCGTGTGGTGGCGGAAATTCGCGAAGCCGGCGGCATCGCCGAGGCCAACCACGACTCGGTCACCGACGGCGACAAACTGGTGCAGAACGCCCTCGACGCCTTCGGCCGTGTCGATGTGGTGGTGAACAACGCCGGGATTCTGCGCGACAAGACCTTTCACAAGATGGACGACGCCGACTGGGATCTTGTCTATCGCGTCCACGTCGAGGGCGCCTACAAAGTGACCCGGGCCGCCTGGCCGCACTTGCGCGAGCAAAACTACGGCCGGGTGATCTTCACCGCCTCGACCTCGGGCATCTACGGCAACTTCGGCCAGTCCAACTACGGTATGGCCAAACTCGGCCTCTACGGCCTGACCCGTACCCTGGCCATCGAAGGTCGCAAGAACAATATTCTGGTCAATGCCATCGCGCCTACCGGCGGCACGCGTATGACCGAAGGCCTGATCCCGCCGCAAGTGTTCGAACAGCTCAAACCGGAGCTGGTCAGCCCGCTGGTGGTGTACCTGGCCAGTGAACAGTGCCAGGAAACGTCCGGCCTGTTTGAAGTCGGTGGCGGCTGGATGGGCAAGGTGCGCTGGGAACGCAGCCTCGGTGCTGGCTTCGATCCCCGCAGCGGCTTCTCCCCGGAAGATGTCGCGGCGCACTGGCAGCAGATCTGCGATTTCGAAGGCGCGGCGCATCCGAAGGACAACATTGAAGCGCTGAAGGAAATGATGGCGAATTTGCAGAAGTATTCGCTGTAACGTTTGCCACGCCCCGCAAATACCGATCCCGCCGGTAAAGCCTTCGCCCATAAAAAAGGCCGCTGCAAACGCAGCGGCCAAGGTAAGACGTTGGATCAAGGAGCTACAAATCAACGTCAGTGAACACCGGGGCGATCAATCGAAGCATCGACTCATCTGAAATCGGTCAGCGCTGGCGCGAGTTGCTCAGCAGCCAAGGCTTGGTGCTTTGCGGCGTCTGCCTGAAAGCCCGCTCAGAATAAGCACTTGAGCCCGAAGGAAAAATAGCGATTCCGGACATGCACTGTTACGGGGCGTGCAACAGTCTTGATCGCGCCACAGGACTGTGCACGGACTGCGCAAAGTGTTCGCGCCCGGAAATATATCGCTTCGCTGTCTATTCTGGATGGTTGAGTTAGTTACTTTGTATGAGGCTTTTGTGCGGGTTATTTGTTTGTGAATTTGTCATTTTTTACAGGTGGTTTTTTTTTGTTTCGGTTAATACCTTGTAATCTATATTTGTTGAAATGAACTGGCGCTTCTTGTTTGTTAAAAATAAAACTATCTTTCGTTATCGCAGTGATGCGGGGTTGCGTTCACTGAACTTGAAAGATAGGACTTGAATATGGATAAGTTATACAAAAGCTTGATGCGAGGTTCTGAAGGTGCAGAAATAACCTGGAGGGCTGAGTGGGTAAAGGCCGCTGCCGCGCAGAATGATTTGTTCGCTATTGTTGAGGCGATCCCGACAGTTCGGCAGATTGCTCGGCAGGCATTGCAGCAAGAATTGCAGCAGCGGCAGAAGAATATCGATATTGATAATGTTTATATCAATATCACCGATCAGTCCAATGAGATTGAACGTCGTCCTTCGGGGAAACTGTCTGAGGTATTGCTTCATTGTCTTGATAATAATGTGCTGCCGAGCTATCTGGCTGGCGGCGGGGACGGTGTCTTTCACCTGCCCGATACCGTTGGCGAACAGATGAGAGTCAAAGGCTTCAGTATTATCGAGGCTGAGGAGGCTATTACTTATACGCTGCGAAATCTGGAAAGCAGCCTGCGTTCGGAGATGACCAAGTATTGGGCGGCTCCCGTAAAAGTCGCAACAACTGAAAAGACCGGGCTGACAAATAAACAGGCCTTGCAGCAGGCTTATAACGTTGTGCTGACAGCGGAGCTTTCTTTAAAAGCCATGGCGGGATTTCTGGATCACGGCATGGCGACGCGCTATTGCTATTTGTTGAACCTGGAAAACGGCGCCGGCGCTTATAACGTTGTGGTGAGTCCTGAATCCGACTCTCGCACTTCGCTTGTTCCGGGGTTTGTCCTCGATAATTCGATGCGGGCGGATCCGCAAATGAAACTGCTCAATGAGCCCACCGGTTATGTCATTCACACGCCAGGCAACGGCTTTGAATACTTCGCCAGGAATCTCGACGTGCATGCAACGCTGCTGGCGCGTGTATCGGCGTCCGGTAGCAAAATCGCTTTCCCTAAAGCCACGCAAAGTGTGTCTGCTCATTGTGTCGACGCTTACTTGAAGGGACAACTTGAGACACTTGCAAGTCTGATGCGCGATCGCAAGGGCCAGACTCGAGCGTTCAGCCGGGTATTGCAGGACAATCAGATGTTGTCGGTGATGCGTGCTGACATCGGTCGTCGATTCGATCAAGTGCAGGCAGAACTCAAGCGGACCGAATGGCCACTCTGGCTGAAGAACGGTGGTAACACTCTTCAGCAGCGTTACGTCGAGCTTGAGCACTCGATGGAGAAATATCACTCTGACTACCGGGTGGTTTTCGACAGGTGTTTCTCGTTTAAAGATTATGTCTTGCGTTGTTTTTCCGAGTGGGCGATGAGCGCGTTGGGTGAGCAACTGGAAGCCGAGACGATAAAGGTGCGCAGCGTCCACAAGATGCAACTGGGGGGCCGCACCCTAGAGCAGGTCGATAACCGGACCCTGACGGAATTCATCATCTTCGGTCTGCATGACGAGGGGTATAAAGCCGAAATCAGCCTCACCGGGATGCCGCCCGGCAGCAAGCTGTCCGCTGCTGCACTTGAGCAATGGTTGAACAACATCAACGTGCGCTCGCAGTTTGTATCCAGTCTTTCGGCTGATCCATCGCCGGAGTTTGCACAGGCGTATCGCGACCACTTGCACAGCAACATCGAGTTCGCGCTTTTCGTTGCGCGCCATTCGGGCATTTTCAGTGAAACCGAAGCGAAGGTAATCGAAAGGGCGCTGGCAGGTGACTCGTCGGTGTCTATCCGCGGATTGAAACTGAGCCTGCAGATTCCGGGGCCCGCCTTGAAAGGTGTGATGGTTTTTCAGGCACCGGAGACTCGGAACTATCTTGTTTATCTGATAACACCTGCAGGCAAGTCTGTTTTCATGACGTTTGCGGATGCATTCGCTCTGAACAAATGGTTTGAATCGGCCATGACCGCTGATCGTCAATACGCGGCGTCATTGATTCATCCGGACTATTTGCACGATGCCGGATCCTTGCGCGGTGCCAGCCGTCACTCCACCCATTATCTATATAAGCTGGATACCCAATACCCGGACCTTTTCCCCAATGGCACAGCGCCGTTGCTCAATGACGTCAAAGTCGCTTATCAGTCTGAACTGGCGTTACACAAGACCATTGCGCCTGCGCCTTACCGCTACCTCGGGATTGAGCCGCGCAAACGTTACGCTCGATTGAATACCGAACTGAAAGCGCTCTCCACCGTAGAGGCAAGGGACAATGCGTTCCCTTCTTTCGAACGCTTTACCCATGATGCGGTAAAGCAGAACCTTGAAAGCCTGTTGCGTTCGCGAGGACGAAATGTCGAGATCAGTCCGGATCAGATTATTGTCCAGACTGACGATTTTCAGAAAAGCGTAACGGATCTGCTCATCGAAGGGCTGTCGTTTGAAGCTGCCAATCCGGCATATCCGAGCAAGTATGACCCGAGGTATTTTTTGACGGGTGGCCATCCGGCAGTCGATCAGCTGGATATTCGCGATCTGTCCTCGTTATCGAAAACATTCCGTCCTGGCGACAGGTATACGGAAATGCTCAATACCGACTATCTGGACGGGAAGCATCCTGGCTATGCATTCAAGCGCGCCGTTCACGCAAAAAAAATTCGCTGTCAGATGCATTACGATCTGCTCTCCAACTACATCGATGGCAGGTTTGGGTCTGACATTTTTTTAGCGCTACAACGGGTTGTCGGGAATTTGAAAGAGGATGTCTATCACTACCCGATCAATGATTCGTCCGCAGAAGGTGATGAAGGTCTTTACGAATTCAATATCGGGAAAACAGGCTTGACCAAGTCGAGGGATCGTACGGTTGCGGGTGTCTACATCCTGCGGATGAACATTCTCGGCCAGTTCCACGACTGGTTATATACGCCCGATGCGCCGGATGGCGTTGCCTATCGACCCATCAACGATTTCATTCCATCGATTCGTTTCCAATATGGACCGATGCGCGATTACTACTTTGACCGGGTTGCAATCGTCGATCAAAAAGTAATCAATGATTATTTTGACGATCTTGCCGCAAGCGGGAAACCCCTGCCTCCGGTCAAGACGCAAGAACGCGCCAAGTTGAACAACCTCTTCACGTTCCATGATCGGAGAGTGCGTCGCGCATTGAGCGATATCGATGAGCGAACCACCAGTCTGAAGGAGGTTATCGCGGGACTGGTTTACGATGGCCTGATCAAAGTGGTGAATGTCATCAGTCTCGCCGTGCCGCCTATTGGCTCCGTGGCCGTTGCGGTGCAGATGATGAAAAGTGTCTACGACGGAGCACAGGCGCAACGGCGCGGTGACTACTCGGCGGCACTGGGATACGGCGCGGACGCGTTGATCGGACTATTTACGCTCGGCCAGGCGGCCACAGCCGGTGCGAGCGCAGAGGTGATCAAGCAGGTGACCAACGTTCAACGATCGTTTCTCGGTCTGGTCGATGATGCACGGTCGGCGGCGCAATTCGTCGCCGAGGCGGCGGGTCATAAAGCGGCAGATCAACAGTTGATCGATTTCTTCACTGAATTGATGAAGGATCGGGTAACCGGCATCAGCCAGACCATCGTGCGCTGATCCCCGGGCTGGCGCTTGGAGATCGCCTGACTCAACCGGCTTGCTCATACCCCATTCGCCAGCTCACGGCCCGCGACGCCGCCAGTAACCGCTGCGCCGCCGGGCCGTCTTCATCAGCGTGGAACAGTGAAGTCGGGCCGACGATGGTCAGCACCGCGGCGATCTGCCCGACTGCGTTGAACACCGGGGCTGACAACGCGTCCACCCCTGGCATCAACAAGCCGTGCACATGATGCAGACCGCGTTCGCGGATCTGCTCGCACAAACCGCTGTAGGCATTTTGATCGGCCAGTGGATGGCCGGCGACGGCGATTTCCTGCGCGCGCAACTCATCGGTTTCCCGATGCGGCAGAAAGGCACTGAACACCAGCCCGGTGGACGAACTAAGCAGCGGCAAAACCGAACCCAATTGCGTCACCACCGTCACCGCGCGCACCGCCGGCTCGATGTGCACCACGGTCGCGCCCTGATTGCCCCACACCGCCAGAAAACAGGTTTCATTCAGTTCGTCGCGCAACTCGGACAGGGGCAGGGCGGCGACTTTCAGCACGTCCATACTGTTCAGGGCTGCCAGGCCTACACGCAACGCTTCACGGCCGAGTCCGTAATGGTTGGTGGCAGCGTTCTGCTCGGCGAAACCACTGGCGATCAGTGCCTGGAGATAGCGGTGCACCTTGCTTGCCGGCATCTGCACATGTTCGGCCAGACGCGACAGTGAGGTAGAGGGCGACAACTCGGCCAACGCCTTGAGGATGTCGGTGCCGACCTCGGCGGAGCGGACTTTCTGTTTGCCGTTGCTGTCGCTGGTTTTTTCCATGGTGCGGCCGGGATCCGAAAACGAATGGGCGTCTTTATAGCTTGACGCTGGATAGCGAGCAAATTACGTTATGCGTAATCGAATTACGATAATAACAACCCCGGCGTGCGCAAAGCTCTGAGCCAGAGCGATGGGCCACTGCCGACTCCCTGTTCAGGAGGCTCCATGAACCTCGATTCAAACGCGTCGGAGCTGGCTTACCAGTCCGGTTTCGGCAACGAATTCAGCAGTGAAGCGTTGCCCGGCGCCTTGCCCATCGGCCAGAACTCCCCGCAAAAAGCCCCGTACGGCCTCTATACCGAATTGCTCTCCGGCACTGCGTTCACCATGACCCGCAGTGAAGCCCGGCGCACCTGGATGTACCGGATTCAGCCGTCGGCCAATCACCCGGCGTTCGTCAAACTGGAGCGGCAACTGGCCGGCGGCCCGTTGGGTGAAGTGACGCCCAATCGCCTGCGCTGGAATCCTCTGGATATCCCGGCCGAGCCGACTGATTTCATCGACGGTCTGGTTGGCATGGTGGCCAATTCGGCGGCGGAAAAACCAGCCGGCATCAGCATCTATAACTACACCGCCAACCGTTCGATGGAGCGGGTGTTTTACAACGCCGACGGCGAACTGCTGCTGGTGCCGCAACTGGGGCGGCTGCGAATTGTCACTGAACTCGGCGTGCTCGAAGTCGCGCCGCTGGAAATTGCTGTGCTGCCGCGTGGCCTGAAATTCCGCGTCGAGCTGCTTGATCCGCAGGCGCGCGGTTACGTTGCCGAGAACCACGGCGCGCCGCTGCGCCTGCCGGACCTGGGGCCAATCGGCAGCAACGGCCTGGCCAATCCACGGGATTTCCTCGCGCCGGTCGCGTCTTACGAAAACCTGCAGCAGCCGACCACGCTGGTGCAGAAATTCCTCGGCCAGTTGTGGGGCACCGAGCTCGATCATTCGCCGCTGAACGTGGTGGCCTGGCACGGCAACAACGTGCCGTACAAATATGATCTGCGCCGTTTCAACACCATCGGCACCGTAAGCTTCGATCACCCGGATCCGTCGATCTTCACCGTGCTGACCTCGCCGACCAGCGTGCACGGTCTGGCCAACCTCGACTTCGTGATCTTCCCGCCACGCTGGATGGTCGCCGAGAACACCTTCCGTCCGCCGTGGTTCCATCGCAACCTGATGAACGAATTCATGGGCCTGATCCAGGGCGAATACGATGCCAAGGCTGAAGGTTTCGTGCCCGGCGGTGCGTCCCTGCACAGCTGCATGAGCGCCCACGGCCCGGATGGCGAAACCTGCACCAAAGCGATCAACGCGGAACTCAAACCGGCGAAGATCGACAACACCATGGCCTTCATGTTCGAGACCAGTCAGGTGCTGCGCCCAAGCCGCTTCGCCCTCGACTGCCCGCAACTGCAATCCACATACGACGCCTGCTGGGCCACGCTGCCCGCCACGTTCGACCCGACCCGGAGATAACCCATGACTCAGACTTCCATCACCCGCAGCTGGGTTGCTTCGGCCAATGGCCACGCGGATTTCCCGCTGCAGAACCTGCCGCTGGGCGTGTTCAGCACTGGCGGCTCGGCGCCGCGCGCGGGCGTGGCGATCGGTGAACATATTTTCGATCTGCAGGTGGCGCTTGAAGCCGGCCTGTTCGACGGCCCGGCACGCAGCGCGGTCGAAGCCACGCACGGCGGCGTGCTGAATGCGTTCTTCGACCTCGGTCGTGAAGCCCGCGTAGCCTTGCGCAGCCGCTTGCTGGAATTGTTCGGCGAGGGCAGCACTCATCGCGGCGCCATCGAAGCCCAAGGCGCAAAACTGCTGCCACTGGCTGCCGATTGTCAAATGCACCTGCCGGCGCGCATCAGCGATTACACCGACTTCTACGTGGGCATCGAGCACGCGCAGAACGTCGGCAAACTGTTCCGTCCGGACAACCCGCTGCTGCCCAACTACAAGCACGTGCCGATCGGTTATCACGGTCGCGCCTCCACCGTGCGCGCTTCTGGTACCGACGTGCGCCGCCCGAAAGGCCAGACCCTGCCGGCCGGTGCGAGCGAGCCGACCTTCGGCCCGTGCGCACGACTGGACTACGAGCTGGAACTGGGCATCTGGATCGGTCAGGGCAACGACATGGGCGAGCCGATTGCCATTGGTGACGCCGCCGAACACATCGCCGGTTTCTGTCTGCTCAACGACTGGTCGGCCCGCGATATCCAGGCCTGGGAATACCAGCCGCTCGGCCCGTTCCTCTCCAAGAGTTTTATCACCAGTGTTTCGCCATGGGTGGTGACCGCCGAAGCGCTGGAGCCATTCCGCATGGCGCAACCTGCGCGCCCGGAAGGTGATCCGCAGCCGCTGCCATACCTGTTCGACAAACGTGATCAAGATGGCGGCGCCTTCGACATCGAGCTGGAAGTGCTGCTGCTCACCGAAGCCATGCGCGAACAGAATCTGCCAGCCCATCGCCTGACCCTGAGCAACACTCGCTACATGTACTGGACCGTCGCACAAATGGTCGCGCACCACAGCGTCAACGGCTGCCAGTTGCAGGCCGGTGACCTGTTCGGTTCGGGGACTTTGTCCGGCCCGCAAAGCGGTCAGTTCGGCAGCCTGCTGGAAATCACCGAGGGCGGTAAAAAGCCGATCGAACTGGCCTCCGGCGAAGTGCGCAAATTCCTCGAAGACGGCGACGAAATCATTCTGCGTGCGCGCTGCGCCCGTGACGGTTTTGCCTCGATCGGCTTCGGCGAATGCCGCGGCAAAGTGCTGGCGGCGCGCTGACAGGAGCGGATCATGGATCTCTACACCTATTACCGTTCCACCTCGTCGTATCGGGTGCGTATCGCGTTGGCGCTGAAAGGGCTCGACTACACCGCGTTGCCGGTCAATCTGATCGCGCCGTCGGGAGGCGAGCATCGCCAGCCGGCGTATCTGGCGATCAATCCGCAGGGCCGGGTGCCGGCCCTGCGCACCGATGACGGCGAGCTGCTGATTCAGTCGCCGGCGATCATCGAGTACCTGGAAGAGCGTTATCCACAGCTGCCATTGCTGCCCGAAGACCTCGCTGCCCGTGCTCATGTGCGCGGTGTGGCGGCGGTGATCGGCTGCGATGTGCATCCGCTGCATAACGTCAGCGTGCTCAATCGCCTGCGCCAGTTGGGCCACGAAGAGCCGCAGGTGGTGGAGTGGATCGCGCACTGGATCAGTCAGGGGCTGGCGACCGTCGAGCAATTGATTGGTGACAGCGGTTTCTGTTTCGGCGAGTGGCCGTGTGTGGCGGATGTTTATCTGATTCCGCAGTTGTATGCGGCCCAGCGCTTCGGTGTTTCGCTGGAGGCTTATCCGCGGATTTGTCGGGTGGCGGCGTTGGCGGCTGAGCATTCGGCGTTCATCAAGGCGCATCCGGCCAATCAGCCGGATACCCCTTAAAGCTTCACCTTGCCCCAATGTGGGAGCGGGCTTGCTCGCGAAAGCGGAGTGTCAGGTACCGGGATGCTGACTGATACACCGCTTTCGCGAGCAAGCCCGCTCCCACAGGGGAGATTCGGCGCCCGCCTAAAAAATCATAAAAACAAAACAGGTACCTTGCGATGCATAACCAGATTGCCAGCTTTCGCGCGGCACTCGACGCCCGTCCTGTGTCCCGCTATCAGTGGTTATTGCTGATCCTGCTCGCCTTGCTGCTGGTCACCGACGGCTATGACGCCCAGGTGCTCGGTTACGTGGTGCCGGCACTGGCCCAGGACTGGGGGCTGGAGAAAGCCGCGTTCGGGCCGGTTTTCAGCGCCAACCTGTTGGGCCTCACGCTCGGCTCGCTCGCGGTGACGCCGCTGGCCGATCGCTTCGGCGTGCGGCGAATCCTGCTCGCCTGCGTGCTGATCTACGCCAGCCTGACGGTGTTGATGGTGTTCGCCGATTCTCTGAACACCTTGATGATCGCGCGCTTCATCTGCGGCATCGGCATGGGCGGTGCGATGCCCAGTGCCATGGCCTTGATGTCGGAATATTCACCGCCGCGTCTGCGCACCTTGATGGTGACACTGGCCGCTTGTGGGTTTTCGTTTGGCGGTGCGGCGGGTGGTTTTGTCGCCGCTGGCTTCATCGACCGCTTTGGCTGGCAAGCGGTGTTCCTTGCCGGTGGTGTCACGCCGTTGCTGCTGTTCCCGTTCCTGTGGTGGATGCTGCCAGAATCGCTGCCGCGTCTGCTGCGCGATGCACCGCCCTATGCGCGTCTGCGCAAAGTCACCGCGCGAATGCTGCCGGACTGGCAACCGCCGGCCGCGACCGTTCAACAGAACGAGCGCGAGCAGGGCAGCAAGCTGACCGTGGTCGAGCTGTTCCGCAACGGTTATGCGCGCCCGACACTGCTGATCTGGGCGACTTTTTTTGTCAGCCTGATTCTGCTGTATTTCATGATCAGCTGGCTGCCGACGCTGTTGCTGGAAAGTGGTCTGAAACTCAATGAAGCCAACCTGGTGACCTCGATGTTCCTGTTCGCCGGCACCTTGGGCGCGGTGTGCATGGCCTGGTTCGCCGACCGTTTGAAACGCAAGGTGCGCCTGCTTTGCGCGGTGTTGGCCGGGGCGGCGCTGTGCACGATTCTGCTGGGTTTGAACCACGACAATCCACGCTATCTGGTGGCCTGCGTGTTTGCCGCCGGGTTCTGCATCATCGGTGGGCAACTGACGCTGAACGCCTTCGCCAGCAACTTCTACCCAGCGCATGTACGCGCCACGGGCACTGGCTGGGCGTTGGGGGTAGGGCGCTTCGGTTCGATCCTCGGGCCGCTGTTCGGCAGCATGCTGCTGGCGATGCACATTCCGGTGACGCAGATTTTCTTCTTCTGCGCGATTCCGGCGGTGATTGCGGCGCTGCTGATCATCCAGGTGCGCTCGCCTTCAGACACCACACAATCCCCTGTGGGAGCGAGCTTGCTCGCGAAGAACGATAACGCAGTCTGACAGGAACAACGGTGGCGCCTGCTTCGCGGGCAAGCCACGCTCCCACAAGGGATCGTTGTGATGCAGAAGAATGGGTTCACGCTGAACCCTGTGGGAGCGGGCTTGCTCGCGAAGGCGATTCAGGCTTCGATGCATTCATCGCTGACACCACGCTTTGCGAGCAAGCTCGCTCCCACACAGGGATTAGTGGACGACTGAATTCGGCGGCAGGTGCCCAAGCCGCTCAGTCAGGCGCAGGCGCTGGATCGGATCATCACTGAGCAGCAGCGCATGCTCCAGATCGAAGCGCTCCGCGTTCGGGCAATCGAGCCGTTGATACAGGCTGGCGCGGGCCAGATAATCGGCGGCGCTGGCACCGCCCAGTTCCAGCACGCGTTCAGCATCGATCAGCGCGGCAATGTAATCCTCATGCGCCAGATGCAACTGCCGCAGGTTGCGTGACAGGCGCTGGAGCATCTGCTCTGGGCTGGCGGTGGCCAGATGGTCGGCATTGAGTTTGAGGTGCGCGCCGTACTGACGTTGCAACAACTCGCGACAGTCATTGGGGTACAGCCGCCGACCGCCGCAGGGATCCAGCAGGTGATCAGCACCGGGTACCCGCAGCAGGAAATGCCCGGGGAAGTTCACCCCGACCAGCGGAATCTCCAGACCACGGGCCAGTTCCAGAGCAATCAGGGACAGGGTCAGCGGCTGGCCGCGGCGGGTCTGCAACACTTTGTGCAACAACGCGACCTGTGGGCGTAGCGGCAGAAAATCGTCCTGAGAGAAGCCCAGATCATTCAACCGCCGCAGCAACGGTTGCGCCAGTTCGCTGACTGGCAGCATCGGCAAGCCGTAGCTGACGCGCTGTTGCAGCTCCTTGAAGTCCTGTTGCAGCGCTTCTACATCGAGGCCTTTTTCGTGCTCGGCAGCCATCCACAGCGCCGCTTCGAACAGCGCGGGCGGTGAACGGTGCAGACACTCGAAAAAGCGTTGGCGCGGACTCATCGAAATCTCCGGGGAATGCCTCGTTTTAGCCCCGTCCGCGCCATTCGTCCAGTACCGGCCAGGTTATGCCGCAAAGTCGCCGTCGAAGCGGGCGCTTATTCCGGTGCGCTTCAGCAATTTTTGGGCGCAAGCCTATACTGGCGTCTACCAGAAGTGATTCGGGAGCCTGCCGATGTTCGCTCTCATGCAAAGCACTCGCCTGGAATCGCTGCACCTCAGCGTTGACCCGGTCACCGGGTTGAAGGCGGTCATTGCCATTCATAACAGTCGCCTCGGGCCTGCCCTGGGCGGTTGCCGTTATCTTGCCTATCCCAACGACGAATCCGCAGTCGAGGACGCCATTCGCCTGGCCCAGGGCATGAGCTACAAGGCGGCACTGGCCGGGCTCGATCAGGGCGGCGGGGTGGCGGTGATTGTGCGCCCGGCGCATGTGGAAAACCGCGCTGCGTTGTTCGAAGCGTTTGGCCGCTGCATCGAGCAGCTCGACGGTCGCTACATCACCGCCATCGACAGCGGCACTTCGGTAGCGGACATGGATTGCATCGCCCAGCAGACCCAGCATGTCACCAGCACCACCTCGGCCGGCGACCCGGCGCCGCATGCGGCGATGGGCGTGTTCACAGGGATTCGCGCCACCGCCATGGCGCGGCTGGGCAGCGACAACCTCGAGGGCCTGCGCGTGGCGATTCAGGGCTTGGGCAATGTCGGTTACGCACTGGCCGAGCAGCTACACGCGGCAGGCGCCGAATTGCTGGTCAGCGACATCGACCACGGCAAGGTGCAACTGGCGATGGAACAGCTCAACGCGCATCCGATCGCCAACGACGCCTTGCTCAGTACACCCTGCGACATCCTTGCGCCGTGCGGCCTCGGCGGGGTGCTCAACAGTCACACGGTGACGCAACTGCGCTGCTCGGCGGTGGCCGGTTCGGCGAACAATCAACTGACGCATCTGGACGTGGCCGATCAACTGGAGCGGCGCGGGATTCTGTATGCGCCGGATTATGTGATCAACGCGGGCGGGTTGATTTATGTCTCGCTCAAGCATCGCGGTGAAGAGCTGGGGACAATTACTGCGCACCTGTCGAAGATCAGTTCGCGGCTGACCGAAGTGTTTGCCCATGCGCAGGCCGAGAAGCGTTCGCCAGCGCGGGTAGCGGATGAGTTGGCAGAGAAAGTCCTATATCGCTGAAAAGCAAAAGATCGCAGCCTGCGCCAGCTCCTACATATGGAATGCGTATTCCCTGTAGGAGCTGCCGCAGGCTGCGATCTTTTCGATTCAAACGTGGTTACTTGGCAGCTTTCGCCGCTTTAACCGGCTTCACTGGAGCTTCTTCCGGCTCAGCCGCTGCGTCTTTTTCGACTACTTCTGCCGGTGCATTGATCAGCTCCGACAGCGCATCAGGCTGGCTCTTGAAGGCCTTGGCGAACACATCGCGGTTCTTCGCCATGTAGATCCCGACTTCTTCAACCTGTTGCTCGTTCAGCGACGGCACGGCTTTTTGCAACACTTCGGACAGCATCTCGGCCAGTTCGAGCATTTTGTCATGACGGTCAGCTTCGGCTTTATCCATGAACAAGCGCTCCAGATCTCGGCTGCTGCGGTATACCACTTCGACGGCCATTCACCACCTCACATGCCTTCACATTTAGTTGTCTTAGCGACTACTGTATTTATATACAGCGAAAGGATAAGCGAATCCCTGCGCTTTGGGTAGTGGCTTTTCAATGTAGACCGGATTCGGGGTTTTTCCTGATTCACGCGCCTCAAACCAAACGACCCGCACACGGCGGGTCGTTTGGTTTATTTGGTTTCAGAACTTACCGCTGGCGTAACCGCCATCGATGGGCATGATCACACCCGTGACGTAAGCAGATTGATCGCTGAGCAGCCAGAGCACCGCGTTGGCCACTTCGTCCGCCGTGCCGAAGCGCTTCATCGACGTCACGTTGATTTTACGCTGAGTGTTTTCCGGTGCGGCTTTCAGGCGTGCCTCGCTGTTCATGCCGCCGAGGATCGGCCCCGGGGCGACCGCATTGACGCGAATGCAGCCGCCGTCTTCCAGCCGCGCATTCTCGATCGACGCCACCTGGGTCATGCCGTTGATCGCCTGCTTGCTGGCGACATAGGCGACCTGGCCGCCAATCGGTACCACGCCGGCGCAGGACGAGGTATTGACGATGGCCCCGGTGCCGCGGGTGAGCATCAGTTGCAGTTCATGGCGCATGCAGTGGTAGGTGCCGTTGACGTTGATGTTCATCACCTTCATCCAGTCCTCCGGGCACGATTGCGCGAGCGCTCCGTATTTGGCGGTCACGCCGGCATTGTTGAACGCGCAATCGAGGCGGCCGTAGGCCGAACGAATGGTCGCGAACGCCTGCTCGACCTGCGCCGGATCACCGACATCGCAGGCGATAAAGCGGCAGTGTTCACCCAGCCGATCGGCCAGCGCCGCGCCTTTTTCCTCGTCCCGGCCGAACACGATCACATCGGCGCCGGCCTTGATCAGGCGTTCGCTGACGGTTTCGCCAATGCCACTGGTGCCGCCGGTGACCAGGCAGACTTTTCCCAGAAAATCGTACATATGTCGCATCTCCTTATGCCAACGCGGGGCGTAAATATTTCGGGTTTACGCAGCAATACACCCGATCCAGTCGCGGATTGCTTTTGTCACTGAAGCACTGGCTGTCCCATCGGCATTTGTGAATGTCGGCGGAGCGGCCCTGCAGGGTTTTGTTGATCAGGTCGTTGTCGGCAAACAGCGCCCGCGACATCCCCACCCAATCGCATACGCCCTCGGCGAGCAACTGCTCGGCCTTGTCCAGACCGTCGATGAAACCGGCGTAACCCACCGGCACTGTCGACACCGACTTGATCGCCCGCACGCCGGCTTGCAGGTAGTGGTCCATGGTCTCCGAATGCACAATCAACTGGCCGAAAGTCGCGCCCATGCACATCGAACATTCCAGCGCGGCAACGCCGGCCTGACAGAGCGCCTGCACGGTTTCCTTGAGGTCCGGATATTGCAGCCCTTCAGCGCCCAGACGGTCGTCGATGCCCAGACGAATAGTGACGATCAGTTGGCCCTGGGTGCGCTCGCGGATGGCCTTGACCACGTCGAGCAACAGTCGCGCACGGTTCTCTTCGCTGCCGCCATATCGGTCGGTGCGCTTGTTGGTGTGCGGCGAGAGAAAACTGCTCAGCAGGTAGCCGTTGGATGCCTGCAACTGCACCAGTCGCGCGCCGTTGGTCCAGGCCAGCCAGGCGGAATGGGCGAACTGCTCGATCACCAGGGCGATGTCGCTTTCGTCCATGATCCGCACGCGGTAATCCGGATCGAGTTTCGACACGCGCGGGCAGGGCACGCCACTCGGGGTCAGCACGGCAACGCCGGTGTGGGTGGTGGTGCCCTGACCGCCGTAATGCTGCAGTTGCACACCCACCGGCGTATTGACCTGCTCGGCCATCGCGAACATCGCCTTGAGCGATTCGCCCTGATGCTCCTCGAACAGGCCGAGCCCGGTGCTCTGCAGACGCGATTGCGGCGAGACCGTGGCGTTGCACAGAAACGCCATGGAGCAACCGCCCTCCATGATGCCCTGATAGAACTCGATCATGGCGGGCGTCACACACCCGCTGTGATCGGCCAGGTCCACGCCCATCGACGCGAAGAACAGCCGATTGCGCAACTCCAGCCCGCCGGCCAGCCGCAGGGGCTCCAGCACGTGGGGATAGCGCGGCATCATGCTTCCTTCCTTTGTTCGGGCATCGCCGAAGCTTGGTCGAAGGTCATCCACAACGGTTGGCCGAGGACGGGCGCCGGAACCGGGGCGGTTTCTTCGTGGGAGAAGTAAGCGAACTGTTTGAGCACTTCGCGCCACTTGAAGCGCAACGGCGAATCCAGCTCTGCCAGGTGCAGTTTGAGCGTGCCGGCCTTTGTCGCGTCGCTGGCGTGCAGCGATTGCAACGGCAGGCTGATCATCCCTTCGTTTTCCAGGTACAGGTAGACGTGTCCGCGCTCGGAAGCCTCGAGCGGGCTGTCGCATTGCACTTGCAGGCCGGCCATCGACAGCAGCTCAAGGCGGGCGGAGAGGTGACGACCTGAATCCAGGCGCACCAGCACTTCATGGCGTATGCCCTTGAGCGGACGGAACCAGCAGGCGGGGTCGATGTTGATATTGCGCATGCGCTTGAACACCGGCATCTTGATCACTTCACCGTGCAGGCGAATGTCGGCCACCAGCTCGCCACGCTGGAAGAATCGCGCACGCTTGTCGACCTTGCGTGCCCGTGGCTGGGCCATGCCTTCGTAGTCGCCAACCAGCACATCCACCTGAAACGAAGACTCGGTGTAACGGGGAAAACTCGACAGCAGATCAACGATGGAAATCGACACCTCACCGCGGGCATAACCGCTGTGCTCGTAGAACTGCGCGTACATCGCCTGGCGTGCCGCTTCGATCAGCATCAGGCCGGGCACGTGCTCGTGGTGCTTGCGGTAGAAAAAGTAATTGGCGGTGTCGTTGAACAGGGTGAAATAGAGCAGACCCTGCTGCGGGCAGCCGTCCAGGTTTTTCAGGACATCATGTACCTGCCGGCGCTGATCGAGGCTCAGGCCGTTGCCGCAACCGGGCAGTCGAGCCAGTTTGGCTTCGGTGCTTTCCAGCACCCAGATGCCGCTGAGGATCAGGTGGTCGGTGGCCTTTTCGTAATTCGTCAGCAGTTCCGGCAGACAGTCCGACAGGCCTGCCTGTTCGAGCTCTTCCAGGTCAATGATGGTTGGCAGCGAGCGCAGCACCAGACGTTCGCTGTCCAGCCGATAGGCCTGATTGACGATCTCCAGATCCATTGGATCAAGGTTCGCCCGTTGCGCGACGGCGGCCGGCAGCCAGGCCGGCAGCAAGTGGTGAGCGTCGTAAATCAGCACGTCGTCATCGTGGCCCTTGTGGACGATGTCTTTGGCAACTTTCCTGTGCATGTCGATCATGATTATCCCTCTGTGTTGAACGTTGGTTGTAAGGCAGTTGCTATCCATGGCGTGAAATCGACCCACACCGAAAGGTGCTGCTCGACGCGTGTCAGCAGCTTCAGTTGATGTGTTTTCTTGTTTTCTTGTTTTCTTGTTATCGAGTGTCGGGCAGGGTTACTGCACCGTGATGTAGCAGGCGCCCAGGGTTCGGTTGTCCAGAACCTGCAGCGGCGCCAGCCATTTGTAGTCGATGCCGCCACGTCTGAGCAGGCGTCCGATGGCAACCGGGGACACTGACACCAGATGTGAAACGCCGCAGGTTCGGGCGTACTCCAGCGTGGCCATGAACAGGCCGACGGTGTTTTCGTCGGACATCATCTGTTCGTTTTTGCCGCCCTCGGCATCGAGGTCCAGTGAGGTGAAGCGCGACAGCTCCCAGATGTCATCGCCGCACGGGGCAGGCTTGTCGCCGAGCAACGAAGTGAATACTTCACTCAGCAGATACGGCTGGGTGGTGGGCAGCAGGCGGGCGCATCCCTTGATGTTGCCGTCGTGTTCTTCGGCGACGATGTAGTGGGTGCCGCTGTGATCAAATTGGTCGAATTCGAAATCGTCCGGCGTGGATAATTGCCAGCCGAGGCGTTCGACGAACACCTGATAGCGATATTGAGCCAAGCGTTGACGCTTTAGTGTCGTCAACTCGTCATAACGTCCTGACAAGTAATCCATCACAGATTCCGTTTAGTGATTGGTTGGGTGGCGATTAAAGTGCACACTGCGCTCGCATACTACCTGTCACCCTTGACAGCTAGCGGAAACATTTGGAAATATGCTAGGCATGTTGGCAAGAGGCCGACAGCATTAACTGTGGGAAAGGAATCTCTATGTCATATTGGCAGGCTGAACTGTTGGAAAACGCCATGTCTGCAACGGATGTCGAGTTGTTGTTCGACAGTATCAAGACCGTCGCCAGGCAGTTGGAGTTTGATTATGTGGCTTACGGGTCACGCCGGCTTTTCCCCATCACCAAACCCTGTCTTTTTCTCGCCAATAATTATTCGCCCGCCTGGCAAGCTGCCTATTCCGCCAATCGTTACCTGGACATCGATCCTTACGTCCAGCGCGCAATGCGCAGCGTGAAACCGGTGCTGTGGGACGCTGAACTCAAGGCTCAGATGCCCGAATTCTGGCAGGATGCGCAGGCTCACGGGCTCTCGGAGGGCTGGGGGCAGACGCTGCTCAACAGCGAAGCTCAAGGGCTGGTGACCTTTGCCCGGGGCGGCGGGACGATCACCGCGCAGGAACTCGAAACCAAACAGGCGCAGCTGTCCTGGCTGGCCCAGATTACTCACCTGGGGCTGACGCGCCTGCAGATGCGCGGCGCCGATTCGGTGCTCCCGGTGCCGATAGAACTGTCGCAGAGAGAAAAGGAAATCCTGCAATGGACCGCTGACGGAAAGTCATCGGACGATGTTTCGGTGATCCTCGGTATCAGCAAAAGGACAGTAAACTTCCATATTAACCATTGCCTGAAAAAACTCGGTTGCCAAAACAAGATCGCCGCTGCAGTTAAAGCTTCGCTGATGGGCCTGCTGTGGAAATAATTACCCTGATAATTTGTTGGATAACTAACTGGTGAATAACCGGAGTGTTTGTGCGCGAGTTCACAGATTTTCCCGATTAATAATATTTCATTTATAAGCTAATGCCTTTTCAAGCGTAACGAATTCATCAAGAAACTTCAGTTATAGCGTCACAAACATTCCTGACGACGGTGCCTGTTCAACGGTGCGACCAAACGCCACGGCGCAGGTTTCATGCCGGCTCGCCATGATGCGTGGCCTCGTTTCTGCATGGCGCATAGCGCATACGGAAAACCGTCACGTCCAACCGGCATCATCCGCTCGCATCGGGCTAAGGAACATCATCGTGAAAATCAACTGGGCCGAGAAACTGCGGCAAAACGTGCATCAACTGGCCGAGTCCCTGGGCAACCTGTTCGTCGAGACCTTCCATTACCTGGCGCTGTTCGCCATTGGTGCGGTGACCGCATGGGCGGCGGTGATGGAATTTCTCGGCATGCTCGAAGAAGGCCACATCAAGATTGATGACATTCTGTTGCTGTTCATCTATCTGGAACTGGGGGCGATGGTCGGGATTTACTTCAAGACCAACCACATGCCGGTGCGCTTCCTGATCTACGTGGCGATCACTGCGCTGACCCGCCTGCTGATCTCCAACGTCTCGCACCACAACCCGCCGGACATGGGCATCATCTACCTGTGCGGCGGCATTCTGCTGCTGGCGTTCTCGATCCTGGTGGTGCGTTACGCCTCGTCGCAATTTCCGTCGGTGAAGATCGAAAAACCGCAACGCAAGCTCGGCGCCGGCTCCGGTGAACATCCCGAGATCGAGAAGGGCGAGCTTTAAAGCCCCATCGACGGCCGAGGCTGGCCGTTGCTCTGCTGCGGTGGCGGAGGCAGCCCGTCACCGCTGGTCATCGCTTCAAGGATCGCCATGGCGCTGTGGCCCTGTTCGATGGCGATGCCGAACTGAATGCTTTGCACCAGCCGCTTGAGCCGTACCGGATCGTTGCGCTGTTCGGCGCTGATCATCCGTTTGGCGACGATTCGGCCGCTGTTCGACAGGGTCAGCATGATGCTGCCGTCCAGCCCCTGAATGCTCAGGTTGATCTGATAGTCCGGCGCGAAGGCATCGGTAATGATCTGAAAAGGGTTGTCCATGATGCGTCACCGCCTGATTGAACGTGCAGTTGTTGACCGGCCGTGATCGGGTTGGTTCGCAATACCTGATCATCGGCGATTCCGTGGCCTGTGGTGTTGCGTTTTGTAGGAGCTGCCAAAGGCTGCGATCTTTTGATCTGCGCTGTTTTGACTTCGGTCATGAAGATCAAAAGATCGCAGCCTCGTTGCACTCGACAGCTCCTACACAGCTCCTGCACAGGTCATAGCAAGGGCTGTGCCGGGAAAATTGTTGGACAATGGATACGGCATAAAAAAGGCGAGCCCATGGCTCGCCTCTGTCATTTGTGGCCCGTTTCAGGGCAGAACCGAGTAGATGATCGCCGACAGTGCAATCAGGCCGATCAGCACCACGAACACGTTGGACGCCTGTCCCGAGTACTGGCGCAAGGCTGGCACACGGCGGATGGCGTACATCGGCATCAGGAACAACAGGCAGGCAATCACTGGCCCGCCGAGGGTTTCGATCATGCCGAGGATGCTCGGGTTGAACGTCGCCACGGCCCAGCAGCTGAGGATCATGAACAGCGCGGTCGCACGGTTCAGCCAGCTCGCCGACATCACCTTGCCACGACCGCGCAGGCTCTTGACGATCATGCCCTGAAAGCCTTCGCTGGCGCCGATGTAGTGGCCGAGGAAGGATTTGGTGATCGCCACCAGCGCGATCAGCGGCGCGGCGTAAGCGATGACCGGGGTCTGGAAGTGGTTGGCGAGGTACGACAGGATCGAAATGTTCTGCGCTTTCGCGGCCGCCAGATCCGCCGGCGACAGCGCCAGCACGCAGCTGAAGCAGAAGAACATCACCGTCACCACCATCATCCCGTGGGCCATGGCGAGGATGCCGCTGCTCTTGCGTTCGGCCTCGGCGCCGTAGCGCTGCTTCTGGTCAACCGCGAAGGCGGAGATGATCGGCGAGTGGTTGAACGAGAACACCATCACCGGGATCGCCAGCCACAGGGTCTTGAGGAACGTCGACAGCGGCATCGCTTCCTTGGCGCTGGCGAAGAACGCGCCGTTCCAGTTGGGGATAAGGCTCAGGCCGAGCAACAGCAGCGCGGCGACGAACGGATAGACCAGCACGCTCATGGCTTTGACGATCACGTTCTGCCCGCAGCGCACGATCGCCATCAGGCCGAGGATCAGCACCAGCGACAGGATTGCCCGAGGTGGCGGCGCGATGTGCAATTGATGTTCGAGAAAACTGCTCAGGGTGTTGGTCAGTGCAACGCTGTACACCAGCAGGATCGGGAAGATCGCGAAGAAGTACAGCAGGGTGATCAGCTTGCCGGCACCGATGCCGAAGTGTTCTTCAACGACTTCGGTGATGTCGCCCGAACGCCCGGACAAGACGAAGCGGGTCAGGCCCCGGTGGGCGAAAAAGGTCATCGGGAACGCCAGCAACGCCAGAATCAGCAACGGCCAGAAACCGCCGACGCCGGCGTTGATCGGCAGAAACAAAGTGCCGGCACCGATGGCGGTGCCATACAGACCGAGCATCCAGGTGGTGTCGGATTTGCTCCAGCCCTTGTGGGCTATTTCGGTGTTGCGTGTGCGATCTACAGCGGGATTTTCGGCAGCAGGTGTACGTACATCGGTCATCGTTTTTGCCTCGTTATTATTTTTGCTCGGGCTCACGGTTGGCGGGCCGCAAGTTGCGGCCCGCCGGGACGGTCAGGCAATGCGCGTCAGCATTCCACCCAGTTCACAGCCAGGCCGCCCCGTGAAGTCTCTTTGTATTTGTCGTGCATGTCGGCGCCGGTATCGCGCATGGTGCGGATTACCCGGTCGAGGGAAATGAAGTGTTTGCCGTCGCCGCGCAGGGCCATTTGCGTGGCGTTGATCGCCTTCACCGCGGCGATGGCATTGCGTTCGATACACGGCACCTGCACCAGGCCGCCGACCGGGTCGCAGGTCAGGCCGAGGTTGTGTTCCAGGCCGATTTCAGCGGCGTTTTCCAGTTGCTCCGGGGTTGCGCCGAGCACTTCAGCGAGGCCCGCCGCGGCCATGGCGCAGGCCGAACCGACTTCGCCCTGGCAGCCGACTTCGGCGCCGGAGATCGAGGCATTTTTCTTACACAGAATGCCGACGGCGGCGGCGCCCATGAAGAAAGCGACGACGTCCTCGTCAGACGCGTCCGGATTGAATTTCATGTAGTAGTGCAGAACGGCCGGAATGATCCCGGCCGCGCCATTGGTCGGCGCGGTCACCATGCGCCCGCCGGCAGCGTTCTCTTCGTTGACGGCGAGGGCGAACAGGTTGACCCACTCCATCGCCGACAGCGTCGAACTGATGACATTCGGCTTGCCGATTTCCAGCAGGCTGCGGTGCAATTTCGCCGCGCGGCGCGGCACGTTCAGCCCACCGGGCAGGATGCCTTCGTGGCGCAGACCCTGTTCGACACACTCGCGCATCACCGACCAGATGTGCAGCAGGCCGTTACGGATTTCAGCGTCGCTGCGCCAGGCCCGTTCGTTGGCCATCATCAGTTCCGACACGCGCAAATTGTGCTGCCTGCACAGGTTCAGCAGTTCGGCAGCGCTGGAAAAATCGAACGGCAGCACCACGTCGCCGGCCGGTGCCACACCGGACTCGGCCTCCGCGGCTTCGATGATGAAACCGCCGCCAATCGAGTAGTACGTTTGCGTAAACAGCTCGGCGCTTTCGCCAAAGGCTGTCAGCGACATGGCGTTGGGGTGGTAGGGCAGGCTTTCGTCGAGCAGCAGGAGATCGTGCTGCCAGTTGAAGGAAATTTCTCTCTGGCCGGCCAGCAGCAACACGCCGCTTTCGCGCAGTTGCTGGATGCGTGGATCGATGGTCGCCGGATCGATGCTGTCCGGCCATTCGCCCATCAGGCCCATGACCGTCGCGCGGTCGGTGGCGTGGCCGACGCCGGTGGCCGACAGCGAACCGTACAAACGGATTTCCACGCGACGCACATCGTTGAGCAAGCGTTGCTCGATCAGCGCCTGGGCGAAGGTCGCGGCGGCGCGCATCGGGCCGACGGTGTGGGAACTGGACGGACCGATGCCGACTTTGAATAGATCGAAAACACTGATAGCCATGCTAAACCCTTACAAGCAATGGAGTAGGAATCGCTGCCATTTTTTGTAGGACAAGCGCAATGTCGGCGATACTGCCTACCTCGGTCCTACGTGACTAACGAAATTTCCTAAGTAAGCCTTTAGCAGGACTAAACAATGAGTCGTCAATTGCATGCCCAGACCTACGTCTGGCTGCAGGTGTTTTCCTGTGCCGCGCGGCACCTGTCGTTCACCCGTTGCGCTGAAGAGCTGCACATCACTCCGGGGGCGGTCAGCCAGCAGATTCGCCAGCTGGAAGAGCGACTGGGTTTTCGCCTGTTCCACCGACGGGCGCGGGGCGTGGAGTTGAGTGCGGAAGGCCAGCGACTGGCCATCACGGTTAACGAGGCCTATGGCAGCATCGATGCTGAATTGCGTCGTCTGGATGCCGGGATGATCAGCGGGATTCTGCGGGTGCGTTCGATTCCGTCGTTCCTCAGCAAATGGCTGACCCCGCGTTTGCCGCGTCTGCAACAGCGTTATCCGGACATCCAGTTACGGCTGGTGGCCGAGGACAGCAGCGTGCCGTTGCACGAGGGCGATTTCGATCTGGCGATTGACCTGAATGACGGCAGTTATCCGGGGCTGTTATCCACAGCCTTGCTCGATGAGCAGATTTTCCCGGTTTGCGCGCCGAGTTTGCTGCGCGGGCGTCCGCCGCTGCATGGGCCGGCGGACTTGGTGCATTTCCCGTTGTTGCACGACATCACCGCCTGGCGGGGCAGTTATGAATATGCGGAATGGGAGTTTTATCTGAACGCGATTGGCTTTGAAGGCGCCGACGTACGGCGTGGGCACACGTTCAATCGCAATCACCTGACCATCGAAGCGGCGATCGCCGGTATGGGCGTGGCGATTGCCCGGCGCACGTTGCTCAACGATGAACTGGAGCGCGGGACGTTGATTGTGCCGTTCGGCCTGTCGGTGCCCAACCACAAACGCTACGTGCTGCTGTATGCGCCGGGGGCCTTGAGCCATCCGGGCGTGCGCGCGGTGCATGACTGGCTGGTGGAGGAGGCGGGGATTTTCCGCAGCTTGCACCCGTTGAACGACGGGCAATTGTGAGCAGATTTTGCAGGGTTGCGAAGCGACCCAACTCCCGACCTTACCAGTGACTTGCCCGGTTGTCCGGCTTTTTTTGCGAATGAATATTTATCTTTTTTCAGGGGTTGAAATGTTCGTCGGTCGGGCCGATTGTTGTAACCAGGAGGTCAGGAAATCCAATTCAAGGCCTCTGGCGAGCTAGCTGAAATAAGGGATGAACTATGCAAATCCAAGTCAACAGCGATAACCATATTCAAAGCAGTAAGCGACTGGAGGAGTGGGTACGTACAACTATTGAGAGCACGCTCGAACGTTATGAAGAAGACCTGACCCGTGTCGAAGTCCACCTGAGCGACGAGAACGGCGACAAACCAGGTCCCCATGACTTGCGCTGCCAACTGGAAGCGCGGCCAAAAGGCCATCAACCGATTTCCGTCACCCACAAAGCCGATTCGCTGGAACAGGCGATCGACGGTGCAGCCGAAAAACTGGAACACGCGCTGGAGCACCTGTTTGGCAAACTGCGAGGCAAACCTCGCGCCGCCATCGTGCCATTCAGCAAGGCGAATGATGCACTGCTGGAGGAAGAATTTCTCGAGAACGAACAGGCAGCGATCAACAGTTGATACGCTGATTTTTCAAGCCACCCCATGAGAACGGGCCTGCGCAAGCAGGCCCGTTTTTGTTTGTGGCGTTTTTTGCGCAGGGCATCAGAAAGCGGCCCCTCACCCCAGCCCTCTCCCTCCGGGAGAGGGGACCGACCGAGGTGTCTGACGTGAAACATCGACCTGAAAGACCGACTCGACTATGGATTCGGCAAAGTAGAATCAGGTCGGCGTACTTCGCAAGCATCCCGCAATCAGTCTCCTCTCCCTTGGGAGAGGGTTAGGGTGAGGGTTTTTTCAATCTCAGAACGCGAGGGTGGTTTGCACGTACACCGTGCGCGGTTCACCCACGTACTTGCCTTTATTGTTGTCATCAAACGAGCGGGTGAAATACTGGGTGTTGAAAATGTTCTTCACCCCCACCGCCACGTTCAGATCCGACAATTGCGGGCCGAAGTCATAACCGGCGCGGCTGCTGAACAGCATGTAACCGGGAATCTTGCCGGTGCTGCCGTCGGCGCTTTCCCTGGAGGTGTTGGCATTGTCGGCGAACTGGTCGCTCTGGAAGCTGCTGTCGACGTTGAGTTTCCACGGGCCCTCGGTATAACCGACGCCAATCGTGCCTTTGTGTTTCGACGAGAACGGCACGCGATTGCCCTTGTTCGGCCCGTCCTCACGGATGGTCGCGTCAACATAGGCATAAGTGGCGTACACATCGAAACCGGCGAGTGCCGGGCTCAAGTCATCCAGCGCGTAGTTGACGCTGGTCTCGATGCCCTGATGGCGGGTCTCGCCTCGGGCGATCACCGAATCGTTGGTCTGGTTGCTTTCGTACTGGTTGTCGAAGTTGATCAGGAACGCACCGATTTCCGCGCGCAGGGTGCCGTTGTCATAACGGGTTCCGAGTTCCCAGGTGCGGGCCTTCTCCGGTTTGACTTCGCCGCTGCTCACACGGTTGGGCATCTGACTGTATTGCACGCTGCCGAACGAACCTTCGGTGTTGGCGTACAGATTCCAGCTGTCGCTCAGGTGATACAGCACGTTCAGCGCCGGCAGCGCGGTGTTGTAGTCGCCCTTGTATTTGACGTCGGTCAGGTTGTTGGTCTGCTGCGACTCGATCATCTCGTAGCGCACGCCCGGAGTGATGGTCCATTTGCCGATGTCGATGCGATCGTCGACGAACAAAGCATTGGCTTCGGTGCCACCGCGGGTGTCGCGGTCGTTGCGGCTGTCGGTAGTCGGGTATTGGTTGCTGCTGATCGGCGTGCGATAGCGCAACTCGTGGCCGGCCTCGTTGATGTAGCGGTAACCGACGCCGACTTCATGGCTGGTCGGGCCGAGGTCGAAGCCTTGGGCGAAACGTGTTTCGAAACCGCGCACCCAATATTCGCGCGGTGACAGCGAGAGGAAACTGCCCTGATCCAGATAGCCGCTGCGCAGGGTCTTGGTGAAGAAGGTGTTGGCGGTGAATTCGCGGCGATCTTCCTGATAGCGATAGCCGAAGTTGAACATTGTGCGGCGACCCCAGAACTGGTCTTTCAGGCGCGTCGACTGATACGGATCGGCGTCGTAATCGGCGACGCTGAGGCCGCCGGGCATGTCGGCCTTGCCTTCGTAATACTGGGCCATGGCGTTGAAGCTGTTGGCCTCGTCGAGCTGGTATTTGCCCTTGAGGATCAGGTCGTCGATTTCGCTGTCGCTGTGTTCACGCCAGTCACCACCACGGGTGCCGGAGTACAGCAGCGCGCCGCCCAGACCATTTTCGTTGGTGCCACCGGCCAGCAGGTTGGCGCTGGTCTTGAAGCCGTCATGGCTCGACGACGGACTGGTCTCCGTCTGGAAGCCACCCTTGACCGTCGGCGCGTCGGGAATGGCACGGGTCACGAAGTTGACCACCCCGCCAACGTTCTGCGGGCCGTATCGCACGGCGCCGCCGCCACGCACCACGTCCACGGCATCCATGTTGCCCATGCTGATCGGCGCAAACGACAACTGCGGTTGGCCGTACGGTGCGAATGGCACGGGAATGCCGTCCATCAGTACGGTCGAGCGCGCGGCCAGGCGCGGATTGAGGCCGCGAATGCCGAAGTTCAGCGCCATGTCATGGCTGCCGGTGCCGTTGTTTTCCGGGGCGTTGACCCCGGGGATGCGGTTGAGCACATCGCGCGCCTGAGTCGCGCCTTGACGTTCGAAGTCTTCGCGGCGGATCACATCGCGGGCGCCGGGGTGTTCGAACACGTTGACCTGCGCCGCTTCACCGAGCCAGTCACCGACGACTTTCGAGGTGTCCAGCTCCAGCGCCGTGTCGCCGACCGGTTGCAGGCTGAAGGCATTGTTGCCTTCGGCGCGGGCTTGCAGGCCGGTGCCTTCGAGCAATGCATCGAGACCTTCTGCGGTGCTGTAGCTGCCTTCGAGGCCACGGCTTTGCACGCCTCGGGTGATCTGCGAGCCGAAGGAAATCAGCACGCCGGCTTCACGACCAAACTGGTTGAGGGTGTTTTCCAGCGATGCCGGGGCGATGTGGTAAACCCTGGTTTCGGCGGCCATGGCCGGCAGAGCGCTGAAGCTCAGGCTGGCGCCCAGTATGAGGTTGCGCAGGCGGCTGGCCAGTGGCGTGAGACGGGTGGGGTGCATGAAGGTTGATCCTGAGAAGGTTGAATCAAGGGGGCTTTCCTTCTCTGTCACGCCAGATCTGAAAAACGGCTCACGGTTTACGAATATTTTTTGCATGACTGATTTTGTGGCGAGGGAGCTTGCTCCCCGTTGGGGCGCAAAGCGGCCCCTGTATTGAGGGCCTGCTGCGCAGGCCAGCGGGAGCAAGCTCCCTCGCCACAGTTTTGTTTTAAACCCGGGCCTCGACGCTGACCCAATAGCGGGTAAAGCGCCGCACTTTCACCGGCAGACTGATTTGCAGCAGATCAAGAATCCGCTCGCTGTCGTCCAGTGGATAGGTCCCGGAGATCAGCAGGTCGGCCACCTTCGCATCGCAATGCAACTGGCCGCGACGGTAGCGGCCGAGCTCTTCAAGAAAATCGCCCAGGTGCATGTGTGCGGCGATCAGCATGCCGTCGGCCCAGGCGCCGCTGTTGGCGTCCAGTGGCTTGGCTTCGCTGACCGAAGTGGCGCTGAAACTCAGCTGACGGGCAACGGGTAGCCACATCGGCTCGCGCCCGGGGCGGGTCAATTCGACCTGACCTTCGAACAGCGCCACCTGCGTGCGATCGGCAAATTGCCGGACGTTGAGTCGGGCAGCACTGGTTTTCAACAGCCCTTGCGCCGTGCGCACTTCGAACGCTTGGGCGGTGCTTAGGAGGATCTCGCCTTCCAGCAAACGGATCAGCCGTTGCGTGCTGTCCACGTCCGCTGCGCTCGCGGTGTTGAGCTGCAACTGGCTGCCCGCACCCAGCGTAACCTTGCGGCGCTCCCCCAGCGGACTGCGGTAATCGGCGAGCAGCGTCGGCAGCGGATTGTGCTCGCGCATGCCCCAGGTGACGGCAGAACCGGCACCCAGAAGCAGCAGCAACTTGAGGGTCTGGCGTCGACTGGAAGACTTCGACCCGTTCAACGCGGCGTGGGCCAATGGCGACGCCACGCCGCGCAAGCGCTGGTTGACTCGCTGCATGTGCTCCCACGCGCGACGATGTTCGCTGTGGGCGTCCAGCCATTGCTGCCAGGCTTGTTGCTGACGCGGGGAGAGCGTCCCCTGCTGCATTTCCATCAGCCAGTGCACGGCCTGTTCGGCCACTTGCGCGGAGAAATCCGGAGCGCGGTTCATAGGGCGAAATAGCAGCGCAGGGCGGCTTTGTGCAGATGACGTTTGACCGTGGCCACCGAGATGCTCAGCTCGGCGGCGATTTGCGGATAAGTCAGGCCATCGACCTGCGCCAGCAAAAAGGCGCGCTTGACCAGACGCGGCAAGCCATCGAGCAGCTGGTCCAGCTCGATCAGGGTTTGCAGGATGATCGCTTTGTCTTCTTCCGATGGCGCAACCATTTCCGGCATCTGCGCCAGCGTGTCGAGGTAGGCGCGTTCCAGGTCCTGGCGGCGGTAGTGATTGAACAGCACACGTTTGGCGAGGGTGGTGAGAAACGCGCGCGGCTCGACAATTACCGATTGTTCACGTGCAGTGAGCACGCGGATGAAGGTGTCCTGAGCCAGATCCGCCGCGCTGTCCGGGCAGCCGAGTCTGCGCCGCAACCAGCCGGTGAGCCAGCTGTGGTGGTCGTGGTAGAGCGATTCGACGGGATGGGCGGACGGCAAGGGTATTACTCCGGGCGCATGATCGATGCGTTAGAGAACAAGAACTGTTCGCATTGTAGGGGCGGGCGAGGGTGTCCGGCAATCAGATGCTTTTGCGTATGAGAATATTTATCATTAATATTGCTCGCCTGTTGGTTCGGCTTGTCGGCCGGACGTTTTTTCGTTTCAGGGTCGAAACATGAAAGGCAAACTCGCCTCACTTCCCATGTCCTATCGTCTGGCTGTCACTTCGCGGGTGCTGGCGGCGGTGTTCGGCGGCTATCTGGTCGCGGCGCTGGCCAGTGTCGCGTTGACGATGTGGCTGCCGTTGAGCCGCGCCGAAGCGGTGGTGACCGGTATGACCATTTCCTTTCTGGTCTATCTGGTCGCGGTGCTGTGGTGCTTCGCTTGCCGCACGGCGTGGTCGGCGTGGGTCGGTTTGCTGGTGCCCAGCGTGATTCTGGCAACGGTGTCGGGTGCCGCGCGGGGCTTGGGTTACGCATGAAAGAGGGCTTTCGTCAGTCGATGGCCTGGCTGCACACGTGGACGGGGCTGGTGTTCGGCTGGCTGCTGTTTGCGATTTTCCTCACCGGAACGCTGGCCTATTTCAAGGATGAGATCAGCCACTGGATGCAGCCGGAAATTCCCGCGCGGCCGATTAATGCCGAAGCGAGCCTGACCCTGGCGCAAAGTTACCTGCAGCAACACGCCGCCGGCGCCTCGCGCTGGCTGATCGACTTGCCCGACGCCCGTGACCCGGGCCTGACGGTGCGCTGGCAGCAGGCGCCGAACGCACCGGGCCAGCGCGGCAAGTTCGAATCCAGAACACTCGACGCGCAGACCGGCAGTGAAGTCCAGGCCCGCGAAAGCCTGGGCGGCGAGTTCTTCTATCGCTTCCATTTCCAGCTGCAAATGCCTTATCCATGGGGCCGCTGGCTGGCGACGATGGCGGCGATGGTGATGTTCGTCGGGCTGATCACCGGCATCATCACCCACAAGAAAATCTTCAAGGACTTCTTCACCTTTCGCCCGCGCAAAGGCCAGCGTTCATGGCTCGACGGGCATAACGCGGTCGGCGTGCTGGTGTTGCCGTTTCACTTGATGATCACCTACAGCAGCCTGGTGATTTTCATGGCGATGGTCATGCCGGCGAGCATTCTGGCGTCCTATAACGGCGACGTGCGCACCTTTTACGACGAAGTTTTTCCGGCATCGAAGACCCCTGAGCCAGCCAACCGGGCGGCGCCGCTGAGCCCGATGGCTCCACTTCTGGCCAAGGCCAGCGAGCAGTGGGCGGGAGGCAGCACCGCGCGGCTGACAGTGAACAACCTGGGGGACGCGAATGCCTCGGTGGTGCTGTCGCGCCGTGGCGACCGCGTCGTCCACGATTTCGGTCGCGCGGTGACGTTCAACGGCGTCACCGGCGAGCGCCTCGGCAGCACCCCGGAGCAGCCAGTGGCGATGGCCGTCGGCGGCACGTTCTACGGTTTGCACATGGGCCACTTCGCTGGGGCGACGTTGCGCTGGCTGTATTTCATCTGCGGTCTGGCGAGTACCGCGATGATCGGCACCGGGCTGGTGATCTGGCTTGGCAAGCGCCAGCTCAAACACGCCAAGAGCGGCGTGATGCCGTTCGAATTGCGTCTGGTGGAAGTGCTGAACATCGCCAGCATGGCCGGGCTGGTGTTGGCGGTGGCGGTGTTCTTTTTGGCCAATCGCCTGTTGCCGACAGATCTGCTCGGGCGCGCCGATCAGGAAGTGAATGCGTTTTTTATCGCCTGGGCTTTGAGTGTGGTGCATGCGTTGCTGCGCAAAGGGCGCAAGGCCTGGGTCGAACAGCTCGCGCTGGCTGCCGTGCTGTTTATCGCGGCGCCGCTGATCAATTTGACCACACCGTGGAATCTCGGCGAAACGCTGGCGCAAGGTGACTGGACGCTGGCGGGTTTCGATCTGACGTGCCTGGGCGCAGGTCTGTTCCTCGGCTGGGCCGCATGGAAAATGCAGCGTGCCGGCGGCGCAGTCAGCGTGAAAAAAACATCCCGCGAAAAGCCGCGACCGATCGCGCTTGAGCAGGAGGTCAGCTGATGTTGCTGGCGTTGTTGCTGTGCTATGCCGCGTTCAGCGCGTTGTGTCTGTCGATGCCTCGGCACCATGATGAACTGCTCGGCAACAAACCCTCGGCCCGACGCGCACGGGGTCTGAAACTCGCCGGTTGGCTGTTGCTCGGGCTGTCGCTTTGGGCGGCAGTCGCTGCACACGGCTGGAGTTTCGGTCTGGTCGACTGGTTCGCGGTGCTCATGCTCAGCGCCTTGGCGTTGGTGCTGTTGCTGCCGTATCGCCCACGTCTGGCCCTCGCACTGGCCGGGTTGAGCCTGCTGGCCAGTCCGGTCGCTGCCTGGGCGCAGGTCTGACATGCTGATCGGTCATCCCCCGGAATCCCGCGACGACGAGCCGCACGGCGCGCGTGCGCATTTTCTTCAGGTGTTCCTGTCGCAGCGCTCGCAGATGGAGGCGCTGGTCAACCGGCGCGTCGGTTGCCGGGCCACGGCAGCGGATCTGGTGCAGGACCTGTTTCTGCGTTTCTGGCGACGGCCGCTGGTGCAGGTCGAAGAACTCAGCACCTACCTTTTGCGCTGCGCCGGCAACATCGCCATCGATCACTTGCGCAGCGAAGGCACGCGGGTGCGGGTCAACGAGGGTTGGCAACCGGATGCGCCGGACAGCCACGGCAGCGAACCGCAAGCCGCGCTCGAAGCGGGCAATGATCTGCGCTATGTCGAAGCGGCGTTGCGCGCCTTGCCCGAACGCACCCGGCAGATCTTCCTGCTCAATCGCATCCACGGCCGCAAATACGCAGACATCGCCAAAGCCATGGGCCTGTCCCAAAGCGCCGTGGAAAAACATATGATGCGCGCCCTCGAGGCCTGCAAGGCCAGCCTGCGCGAACCCGCGCCACGCCTGCCAGGGAAAGCACCGTGAAAGTCACCGACCGCGTCACCCCGACGCCTGCTCAGGAGCAGGCCGCGCTCGCTTGGCTGAGCCTGCTGCACGACCGCCCGAGCACCGGCGATCAACTGACCTTCAGCCAATGGCTGCGCGCCGACCCGGCCCACGCCGAGGCTTACGCCCAGGCGCAAGTGCTCTGGGAGTTGAGCGAAAGTCCGGCGCGTACCTTGGCCGATGAAGAGGCGTTGGCGTTGCAGGGCTACCTCAATGCGATGGATCGTCCGCGTCGTTCAACGCTGCTGCGCTGGTCGGGCGCGCTGGCGATGGCCGCGTGTCTGATGCTGATGATCAGCCTTGGCACGGGTTGGCAGCCGCAGCGCTGGATCGATGATCTGGGTGCCGATTACGTTTCGGCACCGGGCGAGATCCGCACCGTGACCCTGGCCGATCAATCGCAAGTCACGCTGGATGCCGACAGTGCCATTGCGGTGGATTTCAGTCATGGCGAGCGGCATGTGCAATTGCGTCGCGGTGCCGGATTTTTCAGTGTCGCGCATACGGGGGATCCGTTTGTGGTCGCGGCGGAGAAGGGCGAGGCGCGGGTGCTCGGCACGCAGTTCGAAGTGCGTCTGCAGCCCGGTGGTGCGCAAGTCACGGTGCTGTCCGGGCGTGTTGGCGTGACGGCGGATCGCAACGCGCAACAGCAGATTCTGACCGCCGGCCAGCAAGTGGCTTACGGGCAGGGCAGTGCAGAAAAACTGCACGCGGTGGACAGCGAGGCGCAACTGGCTTGGCGTCAAGGCTGGCTGAATTACTACAAGGCGTCGCTGGCCGATGTGGTGGAGGATCTGCGGCGCTATTACCCGGGACGGATTGTTGTGCTCAATGATGAACTGGCAGCGCGCAAGGTCAGCGGCAGTTTTCCGAGCAAGGATCCGCAGGCGGTGCTCAGTTCCCTGCAAGGGGTGATGGGGTTTGAGCAGCATCAGGTGCTGGGGCATCTGATTATTTTGCGCTAGGTCTACTGGCCTCTTCGCGAGCAAGCCCGCTCCCACAGGGGAATGCATTCCAGAATGTGGGAGCGGGCTTGCTCGCGAAGGCGTCAGAACTACCGACACTGCTCTCGAAAAATATTTTCAAATTTGTGGTGAGGTAAACCGCAGCCCCATCCGTGTAGTGACTGAAACTGCGAGTCATTCGCATCCGTTGCGGTTCTACACAGGTCATTGAGCAATGAAGTCCAGGGCAAAATCGGGTTCGGTCAAACAGTGGTTGGGTGTTTCGGCATTGAGTTTTTCGGCGTTGGCGCTGTTGCCGCTGAGTGTGGCGCTGGCCGCTGAAACCGTCAGCAGTCCGACACAGAAACAGTTCAGTTTCTCCCTGAGCGCCAAACCACTGCCCCAGGCTCTGAGCGACTTCAGCCGCGTCACCGGGCAAAGCGTGGTCTACACCGATGAAGCGCCGTACGGCCTCAACGCCCCGGCCGTCAGCGGCCAGATGAGCGCCGAACAGGCGCTGCAACGCCTGCTCAGTGGTTCCGGCATGACCTTTCGCCGTACCGACAGCCACACCCTGGCGCTGGAACCGCAACCCACCGCAGGCGCACTCAATCTTGGCGCGACCACCATCACGTCGATGCGTGACGAGTCGATGAGCTATCAGCCGCCGCAGACCAGTTCGGTGATGCGCTCCTCGGCTTCGCTGCAGGAAATCCCGCAGACTGTCAACGTGATCCCGGCCCAGGTCATTCGCGATCAGGCCCCGCGCAATCTCGACGATGCGCTGGCCAACGTCAGCGGCATCACCCAGGGCAACACCTTGGGCAGCACGCAAGACTCGGTGATGACCCGCGGCTTTGGCGACAACCGCAATGGCTCGATCATGCGCGACGGCATGCCGATCGTGCAGGGCCGTGGCATGAACGCGACGGTCGATCGGGTCGAAGTGCTCAAGGGCCCGGCCTCGTTGCTCTACGGCATTCAGGATCCGGGCGGCGTGGTCAACCTGGTCAGCAAGAAGCCGGAACTGACTCAATACAACGCCCTGACCCTGCGCGGTTCCACCTACGGCGACGGCAAAAATGGCAGCGGTGGCACCTTCGACAGCACCGGGGCGCTGGGCGAATCCGGGCTGGCCTATCGGCTGGTGCTGGATCATGAAGACGAAGATTACTGGCGCAACTACGGCACTCACCGCGAGACGCTGATCGCGCCGTCGCTGGCCTGGTTCGGCGAGCGTACCCAGCTGTCGTTCGGTTATGAACACCGCGAGTTTCTCACCCCGTTCGACCGGGGCACGGTAATCGATCCGCGCACCAACCATCCGCTGGACATCTCGCGCAACGAGCGTCTGGACGAGCCGTTCAACGACATGGAAGGCCGTTCCGACCTGTACCACTTCGAAGCCGACCACGAACTCAACGACGACTGGAAAGCTCATTTTGGCTACAGCTGGAACCGCGAAACCTACGACGCCAGCCAGGTACGCGTGACCGCCATCGACACCAAAAAAGGCACGCTGACCCGCAGCATGGACGGCACGCAAGGCGCGATCAGCACTGACCGTTTCACCACCGCCAGCCTCGAAGGCAAAGTCAACCTGTTGGGCATGCAACATGATCTGGTGTTCGGCGTTGACGATGAGTACCGCAAGATCTACCGCGCTGACCTGATCCGCCAGAAAAGCCTGAGCACCTTCAGCTATGTCAATCCGGTGTATGGCCGTGAAGTCGAAGGCACCACGGTCAGCCCGGCGGACAGCGCGCAGACCGATCTGCTGCGCAGCGATTCGGTGTTTCTGCAGGACTCGATACACCTCAACGACCAGTGGATTCTGGTCGCCGGCGGACGCTTCCAGGAGTACGACCAGTACGCCGGCAAAGGCGTGCCGTTCAAGGCCAACACCGACAGCAACGGGCAGAAATTCGTACCGCGCGCCGGTCTGGTGTATCGCTACACCGACGAATTATCGTTCTACGGCAGCTACACCGAATCGTTCAAACCCAACTCGACCATCGCCCCGCTCAGCGGCAGCAGCACCGTGCTCGACGGCAGCATTGCGCCGGAAGAGGCCAAGTCGTGGGAATTGGGTGCGCGTCTGGATATGCCGGGGCGCATCACCGGCAATATCGCGCTGTTCGACATCAAGAAGCGCAACGTGCTGGTCTCCAATTCTGAAGGCCCGACCACCATTTACAGCGCGGCTGGCGAAGTGCGTTCCCGGGGTCTGGAACTGGACCTGACCGGGCAGTTGACCGATCGCTGGAGCCTGATCGGCGCCTATGCCTACACCGATGCCGAGGTCACCGAAGACCCGGACTACAAAGGCAATCGCTTGCAAAACGTGGCGAAGAACAGCGGTTCATTGTCGGCGGTGTATGACTTCGGCAGCGTGATGGGTGGCGACCAACTGCGGGTCGGTGCCGGGGCGCGGTATGTCGGTGAACGCGCGGGCAATGCGGTGAATGATTTCGACCTGCCGAGCTACACCGTGGCCGATGCGTTTGCCACTTACGACACCAGACTCGAAGGGCAGAAGGTCAAGTTCCAGCTCAACGTGAAGAACCTGTTCGACCGCACCTACTACACCTCGGCGGCGAGCCGGTTCTTTGTGTCGATGGGCGATTCGCGGCAGATTTCGCTCTCCAGTACGCTGGAGTTCTGATTCAGGACCGCGTCATCGTTCTTCGCGAGCAAGCCCGCTCCCACAGGTTCCCCGGTCGGACATAAACGTCTTGAACGGCCGCAGACCTTGTGGGAGCGGGCTTGCTCGCGAAGAGGCCCGAACAGGCAATAAAAATCCCGCCTCTAACGCAAAAATGCCTGCCGATATTCCCCAGGCGTCCCACCCAACACCTGCCGAAACCGGTTGGTGAAATGACTGGCACTGGCAAACCCGCACGCCAGTGCAATCTCCCCCAGCGGCAACGCCGTGCCGCGCAACAATTCCCGCGCCCGGTTCAAGCGCCGCGCCAGCACGTACTGATGCGGCGGCAGGCCGAAGCTCACGCGAAACATCCGCGCAAAGTGGTATTCCGACAGCGCACACAATCCGGCCAGTTGCCCGAGGCTGATCGGCTCGGCCAACTGATTGTCGATGAACTCGACCAGTTGCCGCCGCTGATGGGGCGCCAGTCCGCCCTTGAGGCGCACACCCTGCCGGGCGCCGACCTGGCTGAGCAGGGTATGGCTGATCAATTCATGCGCAATGCTGCTGGTCAGCAGGCGTTCGGCCGGTTCGTCCCAATTCAGTGTCAGTAACTGACGAAAGCGTCGGGCCTGCTGCGGATCTTCCAGAAAGGTCTGCTCGCGCAACTGCATCTCTCGCGGCTCGCGATCCAGCAGCGTGACGCAACCCAAGGCAAATTGTTCGGCGCTGAAATACAGATGAGCGAGACGCAGATCGCCGTTGATCACCCAGCCCGATTGGTGATCGGCGGGCAGGATGCACAACTTGTCCGGTCCGCCCTTGCGCCCCGGTTGGCCACGACGAAAGGTGCCCGTGCCCCCGGCGATGTAGCAGGAAAGCGTGTGGTGGCTCGGCGTTTCGTATTCCTGGGCATCGTGGTGGTTGGTCCACAGGGCCGCAGACAAGCCGTCACCGAGATCGGCGCTGTGCAACAGGCGTGCATTCGGCGAGCGGTTGAGGGCTTGGAAGACTTGCAGGGTATCGATAGCGGCCATATTCGGTTCTCTCCAACGCCTTGCATCCTACTCCGTAGCTTTCGCGCTGCCAGCCTGTCGAGCGACAAAAGCGCAAGAATCTGCAAGCGCCCCGATCGTTGCTGTCGCACCCTGAACCTCCATACAACACAACCCTGTGGCGAGGGAGCTTGCTCCCGCCGCGCTGCGCAGCGGACCCACCAGTGAGTGCTGCGCACTCAAGCGCGAGCAAGCTCGCTTGCCACAGAGTGCCCGGTGTTCTCAGGAGTTTCGTCATGAACCTTTCGCTGTATCTGCTGACCGTGCTGATCTGGGGCACCACCTGGATTGCCCTGAAATGGCAACTGGGCGTGGTGGCGATTCCGGTGTCGATCGTTTATCGCTTCGGTCTCGCCGCGCTGGTGCTGTTCGTGCTGTTGCTGCTCAGTCGGCGGCTGCAGCCGATGAATCGGCGCGGACATCTGATCTGTGTGGCGCAGGGGCTGTGCCTGTTCTGCGTCAACTTCATGTGCTTTCTGACCGCCAGCCAGTGGATTCCCAGCGGGCTGGTGGCGGTGGTGTTTTCCACGGCCACTTTGTGGAATGCGCTCAATGCACGCGTATTCTTCGGTCAGCGCATCGCGCGCAATGTTTTGATGGGCGGGGCGCTCGGCCTGTTTGGTCTGGGAATGCTGTTCTGGCCGGAACTGGCCGGCCATCACGCCAGCCCCGAAACGTTGCTTGGTCTTGGCCTGGCGCTGTGTGGCACCTTGTGTTTTTCGGCGGGCAATATGTTGTCGAGTCTGCAGCAGAAGGCAGGCTTGAAACCCTTGACCACCAATGCCTGGGGCATGGCCTACGGGGCGGCGATGTTGTCGGTGTGGTGTCTGGTCAATGGCATTGCGTTCGACATGGAGTGGTCGCCACGTTACGTCGGGGCGTTACTGTATCTGGTGATCCCCGGTTCGGTGATCGGCTTCACCGCGTACCTGACGTTGGTCGGACGTATGGGGCCGGAGCGTGCGGCGTATTGCACCGTGCTGTTCCCGGTGGTGGCACTGAACGTGTCAGCGTTTGTTGAAGGTTATCAGTGGACGGCACCGGCGTTGTTCGGGCTGGTGTTGGTGATGCTGGGTAATGTCTTGGTGTTTCGTAAGCCGAAAACGCTGGTGGCGCCGGTGCAGGGGAAGTTGGTATGAAACAAACGATCACTGAACATCAGCGCTCGACTTTCAAGGTGATGTAAATCATCACCGGGAATATGAAGTCAATGATATGCCGGGCCCAGTCCTTGGCATTCCATGATTGTGAGGTGTCCATGTCAAACCATTCCACCCCCACGGTTTGCAGGCACACGTAATAAATGAAAATTGCCGCCAGTATGCCCATGATCGAGAACTTTTTTGCCTCATGGAATACCTCTGCAGGCGCATTGATGTGCCGATAGAGTTGATAGGTGCCTATCAGGCATAACGTCGTATACGTTACTTCCATCGTGATGATGAACCAGTAGATCCGGTGATGAATCATCGGTGAATCGATGGCTCGGTATTTTATGGACTCATTGGCGGTGGTAGTGTCCATGCTCAGGATATGAGCCACGTACGTGTAGTTCGAGTCATAGTCGGTAAAGTTGTGAATCATCACCAATACACCAAAGAAGCTGATGTAAGCCATCAATATAACTTTGCTGTAGCGAATAACTTTATCGGTTGTCAGGTTGTTCACGGGATTAGCTCTCCATAGCAGTGGTCGATCATTCGATTGCCAGGCAGAGCTTATAATGCTGTTGTTAAATTGGCTTTGTTGTTCAATTTCAAGTTGTGTAGGGCGGCAACTAACGGGCAAGTGCGGTTCTGCACTTGCCCGTCATTTTTTATCCGCGCCAGACTTGCGGATTGACCAGGTCCTGCGGGCGTTCGCCGAGCAGCGCGCTGCGCAGATTGGCCAGTGCACGATCGGCCATGGCTTCGCGCGTTTCATTCGTGGCGGAGCCGATGTGCGGCAATGTCACAGCATTTTTCAACTGGAACAGCGGCGACTCGGCCAGCGGTTCTTTCTCGTAGACGTCCAGTCCGGCGCCACGGATGCGATTGTTTTGCAGGGCTTCGATCAGCGCCGGCTCGTCGACCACCGGGCCACGGGAGATGTTGACCAAAATCGCCCCCGGCTTCATCAACGCCAATTCGCGATGGCTGATCAGGTGGCGGGTCTTGTCGCTGAGCGGCACCACCAGGCAGACGAAGTCGGCTTCGGCGAGCAACTGGTCGAGGCTGCGAAACTCTGCGCCGAGTTGCTGTTCCAGTTCGGTCTTGCGGCTGTTGCCGCTGTAGATAATCGGCATGTTGAAGCCGAAATGGCCACGGCGGGCGACGGCGGCGCCGATATTGCCCATGCCGACGATGCCCAGGGTTTTGCCGTGGACGTCACAGCCGAACAACGGTGCGCCGACGCTGGCCTGCCATTGGCCGGCCTTGGTCCAGGCGTCGAGTTCGGCGACGCGGCGGGCGCTGCTCATGATCAGGGCGAAGGCGAGGTCGGCGGTGCTTTCGGTGAGCACGTCCGGGGTGTTGGTGAGCATGATCCCGCGTTCATTGAAGTAGTCGAGGTCGTAGTTGTCGTAGCCGACGGAGACGCTGGAGACTACTTCGAGTTTTGTGGCGGTTTCGAGTTGGGCTTTGCCGAGTTTGCGGCCGACGCCGATCAGGCCGTGGGCGTGGGGGAGGGCTTCGTTGAATTGGGCGTTGATGTCGCCGTTCTTTGGGTTGGGGACGATGACGTCGAACTCTTGTTGCAGGCGTTCGATCAAGGGTGGGGTGATGCGGCTGAAGGCCAGGACTGTTTTTTTCATCGCTATGGGCTCGGCTTCTGGGCTTTATTGCCAAGCAAGCTAACATTTCTGTTTTGGGTTGTCTTGGCGGCCTCTGGGCCGACCATGCTTTGGGTTGATGGGGGACATATCCGTTGCTTCGGGTGCTGCTGCTGGCGGTTTCGCTCTTACAGCGACTCCCTTTGGCAAACGCCCCAAAGGAAGCAAAGGTCTTGGCCCCTGCGTTCGGCCCTCGCTTAGGCTCGGGTTCCTTCGTTGCGGGGTTCATCCGGGGGCATCGCCTCCGGTTTGCTTCGCTGCACCTCCTCTCGATGTATGCGGCTTCGCCGCATGGCGCTGCGCGCCTACCCCCGGATAAACCCCTCCACTCAGCCTGCCGATGGGGCCGGCACGGCAAGATCAAGAGCTTTCGGCGAGCTGACACTCGGCCATTTGAGTGGTGAAGAGCATGCGGTCTGTCTGGACTGCTTTGCTTTTCTGTAGGAGTGAGCCTGCTCGCGATGGCGGCCTGACAGCCGACCAGTTTCCAACTGACTGACCCAATCCCACTGTGGGAGCGGGCTTGCCAGCGAAGGCGGCCTGACAGCCGACCACTCTCTAACTGACTCACCCAATCCCTGTGGAAGCTGGCTTGCCAGCGATGGCGGCCTGACAGCCGACCAGTCTCTAACTGACTCACCCAATCCCCCTGTGGGAGCGGGCTTGCTCGCGAAAGCGGTGTGTCAGTCACCGAAAGTGTTGGATGTGCTGACGCCTTCGCGAGCAAGCCCGCTCCCACAATGGCTCAGCTGTGTGCTGCAGGTTGGCTGATTTCCACGTTGTCCAGCACCCGATTCACCGCCAGCTCGGCCAGCATGATGATTTGCTGGATCGCCAGTATCGTCTGTCGCTGCGGGCTTTCGACATAGGCCGCAATGTCGCTGGTCATGATGCTTGCCGAGGCCAGTGATTCGCAGGCGTGAACCAGCAGGCTTTCGTTGTCCATGTCGGGGACGACCTGGAACATGCTGCTGGGTTTGTGGAATCTCACAGCGGCGGCGGAAGGTTTCAGGTAATGGTCGAGTGCACGCTCGGCGGCGTCGTGGAGCTTTTTTGAATCGAGGGATTCGTAGGGGGAGGTGCTTTCGGCTTGGGGCGGATTGGGTGTGGGTTTGATCATGGTGGAACTCCATTCGGGATGTGGAGTTCGCCACGTACTGCGACCAAGCAATAGGGTGGCGAACCGTACGCAGGTTGGTCGACCAGGGAATGGAAACCCGGCAGGGCCAAGGCCCTCCCACGCACAGCTCGCCATTAAGCAAGCTTAAAAAGTGCGCCATTCTAAACCCGGACGACCAAGTCCGGTCGTTGATTCGTCAACGACCCCCTGAGCCTATCCACCCCACTTCCGAGTCACAACCGTCAAAACCTGTCGGAAAACTCCCTTCAAATCACCGCTTCTGTAGGAGCTGCCGTAGGCTGCGATCTTTTGATTTTTAAACATCAAGAGCAAAAGATCACAGCCTGCGGCAGCTCCTACAGTGAACACCGTATGTTGAAAATCAGTTGGCGACGCGGGCTCCGGCGAGGCTCCCACTCAACTCATACGCCGCCAGTTCCGCCTGATGCGCCGCCAATATCTCCGGCAGTGACCCGCGCAAATACTCGACCCAGGTCTTAATCTTCGCATCCAGGTACTGCCGCGACGGGTAGATCGCGTACAGGTTGAGTTCCTGCGAGCGGTAGTTGGGCATCATCCGCACCAGCGTGCCGTTGCGCAGGCCTTCGATGGCGGCGTAGACCGGCAGGACGCCGACGCCCATGCCGCTGATGATCGCGGCTTTCATCGCATCGGCGGAGTTCACCAGGAACGGCGAGCTGTTGATGGTGACCATTTCCTGGCCGTCCGGGCCGTTGAAGGCCCATTTTTCCAGGGGGATCACCGGGCTGACGAGGCGCAGGCAGGCGTGGTTCAGCAGGTCTGCGGGTTTTTGCGCGCAGCCGTTGACTTTCACGTAGGCCGGGGAGGCGCAGACGATGCTGTAGGTGATGCCCAGGCGTTGCGAGACGAAGCCCGAGTCCGGCAGTTCGCTGGCGAGCACGATGGACACGTCGTAGCCCTCGTCGAGCAGGTCCGGCACGCGGTTGGCCATGGTCAGGTCGAAGGTCACGTCCGGGTGGGTCTTGCGGTAGCGGGCGATGGCGTCGATCACGAAGTGCTGGCCGATGCCGGTCATGGTGTGCACTTTCAACTGGCCGGCGGGGCGGGCGTGGGCCTGGCTGGCCTCGGCTTCGGCTTCTTCGACATAGGCCAGGATCTGTTCGCAGCGCAGCAGGTAGCGCTTGCCGGCCTCGGTCAGGGCGATGCGCCGGGTCGTGCGATTGAGCAGGCGGGTTTGCAGGTGGGCTTCCAGGTTGGAGACCGCGCGCGAGACGTTGGCCGTGGTGGTGTCGAGTTGCACGGCGGCGGCGGTGAAGCTGCCGGCTTCGGCCACACAACTGAAGGCGCGCATGTTTTGCAATGTGTCCATGGGGTGCTCTCAAGGGAGATGGCAAATTGTGACACGAAGTTTCAGGGGCTGAGACCCCCGACCAACGGATTATCTCGTTAACGGTAACAAAGATTCACAGGAATCCCAGCTTATCGCCACCAAGGCGCCCACCTAGAATTGCGCCGCTCCCTGTAGGAGCTGCCGCAGGCTGCGATCTTTTGATTTTGTTTTAAGGGAATCAAGATCAAAAGATCGCAGCCTGCGGCAACCCCTGCACAAATCCCCGCCTTATCCTCTTTCAGGAATTCGCAGCTGTGCCGCGTCGCATCATCAGAGCGCTTTTGCCGCTCAGTGTTCTGGCTTTTACCCTGGGTCTCAGCGGCTGCATCTCAACGCAAGGAATTGCCCCGCATAGCACGGCATTGGAAGCCGACGCACTGGCCACTGACGACGCCATCGCCCACGCCGCCCGTGACGCCAACTGGCCCACCGCACAATGGTGGCAAGCCTACGGCGACCCGCAACTCAATCACTGGATCGACCTCGCCGTGCAGGGCAGTCCGAGCATGGCCATGGCCGCTGCTCGGGTGCGGCAGGCCAAGGCGCTGGCCGGTGTCGCCGAAGCGGCCGAGTCGTTGCAGATCAATGGCGAGTCGACACTCAAACGCCACAACTGGCCGACCGACCAGTTCTACGGCCCGGGCGAGCTGGCCAACACCACCACCTGGGACAACAACGCCGCGCTGGGTTTCAGCTACGCCCTCGACCTCTGGGGGCGGGAAAGCAATGCCAGCGAACGCGCGGTGGATCTGGCGCACATGAGCGCCGCCGAAGCGCGGCTGGCGCAGCTGGAATTGCAGAACAATATCGTGCGCGCCTACATCGAGCTGTCGCTGCATTACGCCCAGCGCGACATCGTCGCCGCGACCCTCAAGCAGCAACAGCAGATTTTGGATCTGGCGCAGAAGCGTCTGGACGGCGGCATCGGCACGCACTTTGAAGTCAGTCAGGCGGAAACGCCGTTGCCGGAGACCCATCGGCAACTGGATGCGCTGGACGAAGAAATCGCCCTGAGCCGCAACCAGATCGCCGCGCTGGCCGGCAAAGGCCCGGGCGACGGTGCGCAGTTGCAGCGGCCGACGCTGGCGCTGGGTGCTGCGTTGAAACTGCCATCGGCATTGCCCGCCGAGTTGCTCGGTCAGCGCCCGGACGTGGTCGCCAGTCGCTGGCAAGTGGCGGCGCAGGCACGTGGCATCGATGTCGCGCATGCCGGGTTTTATCCCAACGTCGATCTGGTCGGCAGCCTCGGCTACATGGCCACTGGCGGCGGGGCGCTGGAGTTTTTGACTGGCAAGAAACTCAACTACAACGTCGGCCCGGCGATCTCGCTGCCGATCTTCGACGGTGGGCGTTTGCGCAGTGAGCTGGGCGAAGCGTCCGCCGGGTATGACATCGCCGTGGCGCATTACAACCAGACGCTGGTCAATGCACTGAAGAACATCTCCGACCAGTTGATCCGTCGCGAGTCGATGGACAAGCAGCAAGCCTTCGCCGCCGAGTCGGTGGCTACCGCGCAGAAGACCTACGACATCGCGATGATCGCCTATCAGCGTGGCCTCACCGATTACCTCAACGTGCTCAATGCGCAGACCTTGCTGTTCAAGCAACAGCAGGTGCAGCAGCAGGTGCAGGCGGCGCGCTTGAGTGCGCATGCGGAACTGGTGACGGCGTTGGGTGGCGGACTCGGAGCTGGCAATGATGTGCCCACAGCCGAGCAAACGGCAGCCCCGAAAACCCCGGCCCTTTTGCGGTGAACACACGATCTCTTTGGCAATTTAATACCTGTGGTGAGGGGATTTATCCCCGATGGGCTGCGAAGCAGACCCAAGACGAGCGTGTGCAATCTGACTGTGAGAACTCAATTGCCTTGTTTGGGGTTGCTGTGCAACCCGTCGGGGATAAATCCCCTCACCACAGAGTTTGTGTTCACCACAAAAATTGATGTTTGCCACAGATGACTCTTCAGTCCTCAATCATTGAGCAAGACCAAATGACTCCCTTGCCCGCACCTCTACGCTGGCTCTACTCCCTGGAATGGCGTCGGGGTTTGTTTGACTGGGCGCGCAGCGATGGCGTGACCTGGGTGTATATCTTCAAGGTATTGCTCGCCGCGTTCCTCACGCTGTGGCTGGCGATGCGCCTGGAGTTGCCGCAACCGCGCACGGCGATGATCACCGTGTTCATCGTCATGCAGCCGCAGAGCGGCCAGGTGTTCGCCAAGAGTTTCTATCGTTTCCTTGGCACCCTGGCCGGGTCGGCGATGATGGTTACGCTGATCTCGCTGTTCGCGCAGAACACCGAGTTGTTTCTCGGTTCGCTGGCGATTTGGGTCGGCATCTGCTCGGCCGGTGCGGCGCGTTGCCGTAACTTCCGCGCCTACGGTTTTGTCCTCGCCGGCTACACCGCCGCGATGGTCGGCCTGCCGGCGCTGGCGCATCCGGACGGTGCGTTCATGGCCGCCGTCTGGCGGGTGCTGGAAATCTCGCTGGGGATTCTCTGCTCGACGGTGGTCAGCGCCGCGATCCTGCCGCAAACAGCCAGCGCGGCGATGCGCAACGCGCTGTATCAGCGCTTCGGCGTGTTCGCGTTGTTCGTCACCGATGGCTTGCGCGGACGCAGCAAAGCCGAATCGTTCGAAGCGAGCAACGTGCGTTTCATCGCCGAAGCGGTGGGCCTGGAAGGGCTGCGCAGCGTCACCGTGTTCGAAGACCCGCACATGCGTCGGCGCAACGGTCGCCTCAGCCGTTTGAACAGCGAGTTCATGGGCATTACCACGCGCTTCAACGCGCTGCATCAGTTGCTGGAACGCTTGCGCGTGAATGACGAAGAACACGTGGTGGCCGCGATCAGGCCGGGCCTGCAGGATCTGGCGGAAGTACTCGACGGCTTCAGTGGCCGCGCCTTGACCAGCCCGGACGCGGCACGTTTGGTCACGGCACTGGCGAGCTACAAGGAAGGTCTGCCGGCGCGGGTGCGCAGCCTGCGTGCAGCCTTTCAGGAAACCGGTCCGAGTGAAGCCGAACAACTGGATTTCCACACTGCATACGAACTGCTCTATCGCTTCGTCGACGACCTGCACAGTTATGCACAGACCCACGCCTCGCTGGCCGATCACCGCCACGAACGTGAGCGCTGGGACGAGCCGTTCACCCCGCAAACCAACTGGTGGGCCGCTGCGGCTTCGGGGATTCGCGCCTCGTTCATCCTGATGGTGCTGGGCAGCTATTGGGTCGCCACCGCGTGGCCGAGCGGTGCGACCATGACCCTGATTGCTGCCGCGACCGTGGGCCTGTCCGCCGCCACGCCGAACCCGAAACGCATGGCTTTTCAAATGGCCTGCGGTACGTTCCTCGGGGCGCTGATCGGCTTCGTCGAGATGTTTTTCATCTTCCCGTGGATCGATGGTTTTCCGCTGCTGTGCGTGATGCTTGCGCCAGTGATCGTGCTCGGCTCGTTCCTCGCTTCGCGACCGCAATACGCCGGGGTCGGTCTCGGTCTGTTGATCTTCTTCAGCACCGGTTCGGTGCCGGACAACCTGACCATTTACAACCCTTACACCTTCATCAACGACTACATCGCCATGGTCATGGGCATGCTGGTCTGCGCTGCTGCAGGCGCAATCATTCTGCCGCCCAACAGCCGCTGGTTGTGGAAGCGCCTGGAGCAGGATCTGCGTGGCCAGGTGGTGTACGCGATCAGCGGCAAACTCAAGGGCCTGGCGTCGAGTTTCGAGAGTCGTACTCGTGACCTGCTGCATCAGGCTTATGGTCTCGCCGCCGGGCAGCCGACCGTGCAGAAGAACCTGCTGCGCTGGATGTTCGTGGTGCTCGAAGTCGGCCACGCGATCATCGAATTGCGCAAGGAACAGGCGATCCTCCCAGTGCATCCGGCGTATGCAGAATCGCAGCCGTGGCGTCAGGCGATCCGCGTCATGGGCCGGGCGCTGGTGCGGCTGTTTCTGCAACCGAACCCGAGCAATCTGGAGCGCGCACTGGTGGCGGTCGATCACGCGATCAGTCGGGTCGCCGCGACCGACGAGCCGTTTGCGCCGCACTTCGACACGTCCGCGTTACGCCGGGTGAAGAGCTATCTGCACTTCATCCGCACCTCGTTGCTCGACCCGCAATCACCACTCGCTGCCTATGCCGTCGCCAAGCCCGAAGGACTTGCCCATGCCTCGTGAAATCGCCTTCCACGGCGTGTACATGCCGACCATGACTCTGATGTTTTTTGTCGCTGCGGCGCTGGCCTGGGCCTTGGACCGGTTCCTCTCGGGGTTCGACCTGTACCGCTTTTTCTGGCACCCGGCGCTGCTGCGTCTGAGTCTGTTTACCTGTCTGTTCGGCGCCATGGCGCTGACTGTCTACCGTTGAGAACGTTCTGATGAAAAAGTTTTTCAGCCTGCTTGCGACCCTGCTGGTGCTGGCCCTGGCACTGTGGATCGGCCGGACCCTGTGGGAGCACTACATGAACACCCCGTGGACCCGCGACGGCCGGGTGCGGGCGGACATCATCAACGTCGCCGCCGACGTCACCGGGGAAGTGGTCGACGTACCGGTGCGCGACAACCAATTGGTGAAGAAGGGCGATTTGCTGATGCAGATCGATCCCGAGCACTACCGCATCGCGGTCAAGCAGGCGCAGTCGCTGGTCGCGTCGCGCAAGTCGACCTGGGAGATGCGCAAGGTCAACGCGCATCGTCGCGCCGACCTCGACAACCTGGTGATCTCCAAGGAAAACCGCGACGACGCCAGCAACATCGCCGACGCCGCACTCGCCGATTACCAACACGCACAAGCGCAACTGGAAGCCGCCGAACTCAACCTGAAACGCACCGAAGTGCGCGCGGCGGTGGACGGCTACGTGACCAACCTCAACGTGCATCGCGGCGACTACGCGCGCATCGGCGAAGCGAAAATGGCCGTGGTCGACATGAACTCGTTCTGGGTCTACGGCTTCTTCGAAGAGACCAAGCTGCCGCATGTGCGCGTAGGCGACAAAGCCGACATGCAACTGATGAGCGGCGAAGTGTTGAAGGGCCACGTGGAGAGCATTTCCCGCGGCATCTACGACCGCGACAACCCGGAAAGCCGCGAGCTGATCGCCGATGTGAACCCGACGTTCAACTGGGTGCGTCTGGCGCAGCGGGTGCCGGTGCGCATTCACATCGACGAAGTGCCGGAGGGTGTGTTGTTGGCGGCGGGGATTACTTGCACGGTGGTGGTGAAGCAAGAGTCTGTGGATAACTGACAGACCGCGCCGACTGAATCGCGAGCAGGCTCACTCCTACACTGGATCTCTGCCACACCGAAGATTCCTTGTAGGAGTGAGCCTGCTCGCGATAAGGACAACCCGGTCTTTCAGACCAAAACCGAGTAATCACTCAGCGCAAAACGTCTCCTGCAAATGCCGCCACAGCACCCGCCCGGCCTCGGTCTTTTCAAACACCACCGTCGACCGGCGATCGGTGCGCAACCCGCTCGCATCGCTCTGCTGCTCGCGATAACTCAGCGTCGCGCCATGCGCATGCAGCGCAATCCCGCGCAGCTCACTGAGCTCGATCCTGAACCCGGGCTTCTTCCCGCCCGCCGCGTGAAACAGCGCACGCAAGGCTTCGATATCCAGCGCCCGGCCCAGCGGCGTGACCATGGAAAAATCCGCCGAGAACCGGCTCAGCAAGCGCTCCATTTCGGCTGAATCCTGCTCCACGGCAAACCAGCGTTCGATCACCAGGTGGGCCTGGATCACTTCATCAAAATATTCGTTGTAGTCAGTCATGTGGATTTTTCCTGAAGGGGAGGTGGGCTCAGCAGGGCGAGCACTGTGGAGGCGTCGAAACGCAGCACGGCTATCATGGGCAACAAGGTGAGCAAGGCCGCCGCGACAAAGCAGTATTTGAATCCGTTGCCGCCCAGTGCGCCCAACAGCGAACTGAGCAACGCGGCGCCAAGACAGAAACCGAGCTGGCGATTGATGTTCCACAGAGCGCTGGAGTGGCCCATTTTTTCCGGCGCGATGCCGACAAATGCCAGGCTCTGCGCGGTGACGCTGCACAGGCTGCCGCCCAGTCCCATCAAGGCATAGGCAATGATCAGCGGCGTGGCGGCGGGTTGTTCGATGCGCATCAGCAGGACAATCCCCAGGCACTGCAAAAGCATCCCGGTGATCAGCAGCGGTTTGGGGCCAATGCGGTTGAAACTGCGTTTGCCGAGCATGATCGCCACCCCCGATGCGGCCGCCCAGGACAGCATCAACGCACCGGTCTGCGCGGCGCCGAAACCGAGGTCGTGCAGGTACAACACGGCAATCATGTTGGTGCCGGTAAACACCCCGGGCACGAACAGGTAGATCAGCATTGCCAAACGCAGTGACGGACTCTTGAGCAGTTGCAGGTCGAGCACCGCGTCGGGTTTGTGCCAGCCATCACGCAGGTACAGCCATAAGGTCAGGACGCCGAGCAGCAGAACTCCGCCGGCGAGGTGTCGGGTAGCGGCGGCGCTCGCCAGGCTCACGGCAATCAACAACAGAGTCAGGGCTGCCACCGCTAGCAGCAGGCCGCGCAGATCCAGTGTCGGGCGTTCCGTGCCGGGTTGATCCGCTTGCAACCACAGCAGACCCAGGCCGAACGCGAGCAGCGCCAGCGGCATGTTCAGGTAGAAAATCCAGCGCCATGACAACGCCTCGACGATCAGGCCGCCCGCCGCCGGCGACAGGGCTGGCACCATCAGCGCGACCATCAGCACTACGCCGGTAAGGTGCGCGCGTTGCGTCGCTGGATACTGCCGATAAGCCAGGGCCTGACCGATCGGCAGCAACAAGCCGCCACCGAGGCCTTGCAGCAAACGCCAGCCGATCAGGCTTTCAATCGACCCGGCCTGGGCCACCAGACCGGAAGCGATGCCGAACAGCAAAAGCGAACCGAGAATCAGCCGCCGTTCGCCCAGCCGCGCCGCGAGCCACACGCTCAGCGGAATGATCAGTGTCAGCCCGAGCATGTAGGCGTTGGTGATCCACGCCAATTGCGTCACCGAGGCCTGTAATTCCCGGGCGATGTCCGGGTAGGCGATGCTCGCGGCGAACATGTTCAGCAGGTCGAGGGCGAACCCGAACAGATACACCAGCGCGACTTTCGAGCGATAGGCCATGGCAGCTTCCCTGTAATGAGACGCGCAGGGTAGTGCGCTTCAGGCGTTAGGAAAACGCTGGTTTGCCTGCTAGTTTGTCAAAATAATTTTGACAGGGAGTGCGCTGGATATGGTCAGTCTGGACCGTTTTGACACTTTCAAAGCCGTGGTCGAGGCCGGGTCGTTGACGGCTGCCGCCGATACCATGGGCCAGACCCGTGCGGTGGTGAGCTTCAATCTCAAGCGCCTGGAAGAAGAACTGGGCGTCACTTTGCTCACACGCAACACCCGGCAACTGGCCCTGACCGATGCCGGCGAGCGCTTCTATCGGCGCTGCCTGCGCACCCTCGACGAAGCGCGACTGGCGATCGAGGAGGCGCGCTCCGAGCATTCGCAACTCAAGGGCACGTTGCGCATCACCACCACCGTGGAATTTGCCTTGGCGCAGGTGGTGCCGGCGCTGGAGGTGTTTCGCCAGCAACAGCCGCAACTGAACATTCACTTGTCGACGTCCTCGACCCACGCCGATCTGATCTCCGAGCGCTTCGACATGGCGATCCGTCTGGGACGCATGCACGACTCCAATCTGCGCGCGGTGCAGTTGTCGAGGTTCGAAGTGTTTGCGGTGGCGGCGCCGCAACTGGTCGAGCGCTTCGCGCCGGTTGCCACGCTGGCAACGCTGGAGTCGATGCCGACGCTGGGCCATGGCCGAGTTCCGGAAATGACCGTGACCGACCCGGCCGGCAGTGAGCATGTCTACCAGCCAAAACCGGGGACCACCGCCATCGTCGCCGACAACTCGGCGACGCTCAGGGCGTTTGCGCTGACTGGCCAAGGCGTGGCGATTTTGCCGCAGTGGCTGATTCAGGAGGATCTGCAGGCGGGGCGATTGGTGCGGTTGCTGGCCGATTATCGCTTTGCCCAGCAGGGTGTTTATGCGCTGTACCCGGATACCCGGCATCTGCCGCTGAAGGTACGGGCGTTTATTGATTTCATGAAGGGCTGGGGCTGAATGCTGGCTGATCTGGCCCCTTCGCGAGCAAGCCCGCTCCCACATTTGGAATGCATTCTCTTGTGGGAGCGGGCTTGCTCGCGAAAGCGTCAACCCGGTCTCAGAGCTTCCCACGCAAGCCGAACCGCTTCATCAACGTCGACTCCAGCAATCCCTTGGGCAATAACGTCGCCAGCAATGGCAACGCGCGGCTGCCATTACCAATGCGGATCAAGCGTGGCGGCGTGTTCTGCTGCACCGCTTTGAGCAACTCAGCCGCAAACTCACTGGCCGGCGTCGATTTCTCCTCCCACATTTGGAATGCATTCTGCTGTGGGAGCGGGCTTGCTCGCGAAAGCGTCAACCCGGTCTCAGAGCTTCCCACGCAAGCCGAACCGCTTCATCAACGTCGACTCCAGCAAT
>NZ_JAFLXF010000021.1:0-127020 GCF_019891575.1 Pseudomonas sp. MIS38 | reverse complement strand
ACGCGCGGCTGCCATTACCAATGCGGATCAAGCGTGGCGGCGTGTTCTGCTGCACCGCTTTGAGCAACTCAGCCGCAAACTCACTGGCCGGGGTCGGCTTGTCCTGCGATGCCTTGGCCCGCGCGCGAATCCCCTCACGCAACGGAAACCAAGGTGATTGCTCGTTGATCAGTTGCTCCGCTTCATGCCCGGCATTCTTGGCGAAGCTCGACTGGATCGCCCCAGGCTGGACCTCCATCACGCGGATACCGAACGGCGCCAGCTCCATGCGCAGCGCATCGCTCAGCGCATGCACCGCGGCTTTCGAGGCGCAGTAGGCGCCGGCGAACGGCGTGACCAGTACCCCTGAGACACTGCCGATATTCACCACCAGCCCCTTGGCCCGGCGCAGTACCGGAAACAGGGCGCGGGTAACGCCGACAATCGAGAACACATTGGTTTCGAACTGGCGCTGCATGGCCGGCACGCCGCCGTCGAGCAGCGGTCCCATGGCGCCATAACCGGCGTTGTTGATCAGCACGTCGAGGCCGCCGTGTTGCTGGTTGATGCGCTCAGCGAGTTGTTCCAGCGCCACGCTGTCATTGACGTCCAGCGCGATTGCGCTGAACCCCGCAGCGGCGAGGGCCGCGACGTCTTCAGCCTTGCGCGCACTGGCCCAGACCTCGTAACCGGCGGCTTTGAACGCGTCAGCGAGGGCGCGGCCAATGCCGCTGGAGCAACCGGTAATCAACGCAACGGGCATGGCGCATTCCTTGGGCAAAAAATGGGAGGAGGGGGATCAGTCGGAGAAACTGCCCTGCAAGCGCTCGGCACGAAACTCTAGGGTTTGTGGGCGATAACCGGGGTGCAGTGGCGGCATCGGCAGGCAGTCTTCCCAGTCGCCACCGGCCTGCAGTTCGCCGGGGCCGCGATAGCGCGGGGCGGTGTATTGGTTGTCGGCCAGATTGACCGTGTCGCCCGGCGCGTAAGCTGCGATGCGCCAGCGCAGTTCAGTCAGCGGCACGTCGTTGCCGTTTTTCATTTTCAATTGCAGCGGCCGATCTGCCGGGCATTGTTCCGGTGCATAGCTGATGCGCATCTCAAGGCGCGCCAGTTGCTTGAGCTCGCGGTTGTCCAGCCACACCACCCACATGGCCACCAGGCCCAGACCGACAGCCGCGGCCACGGAGACCGGCACAGCCTTGGCGGGATAGCGCAGCAGCAGAATCAACCAGGTGATGATCAGCAGGATGCCGATGAACATGAGGGAACGCTCCTTGGTTCGTGAGTACCATCCTACCGGAGGGCCGGCGCAATGGACATTCGCGCGTATTCCGAATGTACCGTCAGTCGGTACTGTAATTTCTGACAGTTGAAAATCGTAAAGCGCGGATGCTCTGATGCCCTGAAGCATGGATAACGCTAGTGCCGGGAGCAAGCTGATGAACAAGCATGGCAAAACACCGACGCTTTCAGTAAGCGACCCGCGCGGACTGCAGGTTCGGACGGTTGGTTATTGGCGTGCCGACGACCTTTGCCCAGCTCAAACCCGCGTCAATCGCACGGCGCGCGACGCTGCCGGAAGGGTTGTGGAACAGTGGGATCCGCGCCTGTGGGCACTGCAAACGACCGAGCCGCTGACGCCAGCGAATCTGCGCACCCTTTATTCGTTGATCGGGCAAACGCTGCGCTCCGACAGCGTCGATGCCGGTACGCAGCTGGCGTTGAACGGGCTGGGTGCCGAGACGCTGTACGACTGGGACAGTCGAGAGACCTGGCGCGAGGTGCAACACGACCCGTTGCTGCGTCCGATTGCCGTGTTCGAAGAAGGCGCATCCGAGCCTAGGCGGTGCGTCGAACGTCTCACTTACGGTCAGCCCGGCGCGGGTGATCCCTCCCGGAATCAGCTGGGCCAGTTGATTCGGCACGATGATCCGGCGGGTAGTGTGTGCTCGCAAAGCTTTGCAATCAGTGGGCAATGCATTGAAAGCACGCGGCACTTCACCCTCGACCCCAGCGTCCCCGATTGGCCGCAAAACGTTGATGACCGCCAGCGCTTGCTGGAGCCCGGTGACGGTGCAACGACCCGCTGGCGCTTCGGGCCGCTGGGGCAGGTACTCGAACAAATCGATGCACGTGATAATCGACAGGATCGCGAGTTGACGCTGGACGGTCAGTTGCGCGCCTGCCATCTGCAATTGCGGCACCAGACCAAAGCGCAAACGCTGGTGAGCGACATTCGTTACAACGTTGATGGGCAAGTCACTCAGGAACTGGCGGGCAATGGTGTGCTGACGACGCTGACCTATCAGCCCGAGGATGGTCTTCTGCTAACCCGCCATGCGAGGAAAGCAGGGGGCGAGGTATTGCAACATCTGATCTACGACTATGACCCGATGGGCAACTTGCTGAGCATCGAGGACAAGGCACTGCCGATCCGGTATTTCGCCAACCAGCGTATCGATCCTGCCAGTCGTTTCGACTATGACAGCTTCTACCAGTTGCATGTGGCCACCGGTTGGGAAGCAGGTGCTGCTACTCAAGGTCCGGCGTCCATCGGACGTGACGATCCGGCAGCAGTGAGCAATTATCGACAGACCTTCGACTACGATGAATCCGGCAATCTGCTGCTGCTGACGCATGTTGGCGCGCGCAATGGCCGCGAGCTCAAAGCTGCGCGATCAAGTAATCGCTGTTTGCCTTACCGTAATGGCGTGCCACCGACGGAAGAGGAGATTGCCGCGGCGTTCGATCCCCGTGGCAATTTGCGAGCGCTGTACGCGGGGAGTTCATTGACGTGGAATCTGCGTAATCAGTTGCAATCGGTCACGCCGGTCGAACGTGCCAGCGGCCCCAATGACCGTGAACACTATTGCTACGACGGTGCCGGCCAACGTGTGCGCAAGATTCGCTCGTCACAGACGAATGCCCGCGGCGTCACGGCCCAGGTGCGCTATTTGCCTGGACTGGAGCTACGCACCGACACGGCCACCGGTGAGCAATTGCAAGTGATCTGCGTCGAGGGCCACATCAGCCGTGTACACGTGCTGCACTGGGAAAGTGCTCCGCCCACCGGTTCCAATGACCATTATCGGTACACGCTGACGGATCATCTCGGATCGACCTGCCTGGAACTGGGCGAGGATGCCCGGCTCATCAGTCAAGAAACATTCTTCCCGTTCGGTGAAACGGCGTGGAGCAAGGACACCGAGGCCAGTTACAAAACCCTGCGTTATTCGGGCAAGGAGCGCGATGCCACAGGTCTCTATTATTATGGCTATCGCTATTACATGCCGTGGTTGCAGCGTTGGTTGAATCCTGATCCGAAAGGCTTTATCGACGGGCCGAACCTGTATCAGATGGTGGGTAACTCGCCCATGAACCATGTCGACCCCGATGGGGGCGGGAAGACAGCCACATCTGAGTTGGCTGACAGTGTGCAAAAGCAGCAGGCATTAATGAGCACGATGACCTCGGCGGCAGCGGACGTCAGAAACTCATTGCTCAACCACACTCAGGCGCGACACCGGTTTCAGGCCCTGGTCAGGCGCGTCGGGACGCAACTGGCCAGCAGCATGTTCAGCGCAGGCGCTCAAGCCGCAGGGGGCACGATTGGCACTGCAATGGGCACCGTGTTCGGACCGGTAGCCGGTTCGCTTGGGGGCAAGATTGGCACGAAGGTCGGCGATAAGTTGGCGGGTGCAGCCATCGACAAGGTGGTGGACACCTATCAGTTGAACCGACCCATCCATTTCAAGGGCAGCGAATTGAATCCCAAGGCTCTGGTTGAAAGCGTCGAGCCGAAAAAGAAGCTGAGTCTTGCCACAGTGAAACTGCAATTGGCAGCGCATGATCCGCGCACAGCCGACGGTCGATCACGATTGACCCAAATGGCGCGCGCCAAGGTCGAGGGCAAAGTGATCGAGGCAGTCTCTGAAAAACTGGGACCAGAAACTCGGGGGCTGTTCCAGACGGGGCGGGAATTCATCCATGCAGCGCAGGGACTGAATGCTGAGGCGTTAAGCAACACTTACGAACATCTTTCGGCAGGCATCGACATGGTCGAGTTCAGGACGCAGGCCATCCTTACCGAGCTGGCAACCACCGGCAGCGCGGATCCGGAGCTTTTCGAAGCGGTCTCCGACTTGTCGATGCAAACGTCCAGTACGCTGCAGAGCCTGCAGCGGACCCAGGACTTTATCGGACTGCTCGCACCGGCTCCCTACGCGGGAAGGCGGCAATCGCTGGGGGGACATTTCCGGCCAAGACTGACTCGACAACATTCGTTGAGTTGAAAAAAAGCCCCCGCCCAACCCACTGCGGATAGGGGACGCAGCGGGCTGGACGGGGGCTTCTCATTGCCGGGTGATCACTGCGCGATGGTTTTCACCGACACGCCGCGTTCGATCGGGGTGGAGCGGCCGTAGATATCTTCGAAGCGCTCGATATCGTCTTCACCGAGATAGCTGCCCGATTGCACTTCGATGATTTCCAGCGGGATCTTGCCCGGGTTGCGCAGGCGGTGCACCGAGGCGATCGGGATGTAGGTCGACTGGTTTTCGCAGAGCAGGAACACGTTGTCATCGCAGGTCACTTCAGCAGTGCCGCTGACCACGATCCAGTGCTCGGCGCGGTGGTGGTGCATCTGCAGCGACAGGCACGCGCCCGGTTTGACCGAGATGTGCTTGACCTGGAAGCGGCCACCCATGTCCACCGAGTCATACGAGCCCCACGGACGGTAGACCTCGCAGTGGTTCTGGGTTTCGCTGCGACCCTGCTCGTTGAGGGTGTTGACCATCTGCTTGACGCCCTGAACCTTGTCCTTGTGCGCGATCATCATCGCGTCCTTGGTTTCGACCACGACGATGTTTTCCAGACCGATCACCGACACCAGTTTGCCGTTGCCGTGGATCATGCAGTTCTTGCTGTCCTGGATCACCACATCGCCTTTGCTGACGTTGCCGTTGGCGTCTTTCTCGTTGACTTCCCACAGCGACGACCAGCAACCGACATCGCTCCAGCCGGCGGTCAGCGGCACCACGCAGGCACGCTGGGTTTTTTCCATCACCGAGTAGTCGATGGAGTTGTCCGGGCAGCAGGCGAAGGTAGCTTCGTCCAGTGTGACAGTGTCGGCGTCCTGCTGGCTGCGCTCGAGGGTCAGCAGGCAGGTGTCGTAGATGTCCGGATCGTGCTTTTTCAGCTCTTCGAGGAAGCGGCTGGCGCGGAACAGGAACATGCCGCTGTTCCAGTAGTAGCCGCCGGATTCAACGTACTCGGTGGCACGTTTGACGTCGGGTTTCTCGACGAAGTGCGAGACGCGGCTGACGCCTTCCGGCAGCAGCGAATCGCCGGTGGACTTGATGTAGCCGTAACCGGTTTCCGGCTTGGTTGCCGGCACGCCGAACAGCACCATCTCGCCGTTTTCGGCGGCAACGGTGGCCAGGGCGAGGGCGCGTTGCAGGGCTTTCTGGTCTTCCAGTACGTGGTCGGCCGGCAGCACCAGCATCAGTTCGTCACGCCCTTCGTTGACCAGCATCATCGCGGTCAGCGCCACCGCCGGCGCGGTGTTGCGGCCGAACGGTTCCATCAGGATGCGCTGGCATTCGAGGTTACGGTTGGCCAACTGTTCGTTGACGATGAAGCGGTGATCCTTGTTGCAGACCACGATCGGCGTGTCCATGCCTTCGAACACCAGACGTTCCAGAGTTTGCTGGAACAGCGTGTGTTCACCGGTCAGGGCGAGGAATTGTTTAGGGAATTGCTTGCGCGAAAGCGGCCAAAGACGTGAACCGCTACCACCTGACAAGATCACCGGAATCATATTGTTTACTCCATAAAAATCGATTGGTTAGAGGCACGAACGTTGTGTCGTTTCACTCTTGTTTTTGTCTCGTATCCGAACTGACAACCCGATCAAGGGTGGGAGGGGGCTTGCTCCCGAAGGCGGTTTATCAGTCGACATATCGGTTGAATGTCAGACCGCTTTCGCGAGCAAGCCCCCTCCCACAGTGGGGACGGGGTCAGTCAGGAAAAATGATTAGCGAGTCGACACCGGGCGTTTCACCCAGACTGGCGACAGGCTGCTGCCGGAACCGGTGACGTACAGCACCGCTGCTTCACCGCGCTCAAGGGCGACCGGTTTCACGTCGCCGACTTTCTTGTCGCCTTCGTACAGCGCCAGGCTGACTTTCACCGGGTTGATTTCACGTTCGCCACGGCCCTTGGCCGCCACGTTCGGCACCACGTCGGTCTTGCCGTCGGCGGTCTTCAGGGTCAGCGGCTTGTCGCTGAGGTTCTGCACGCGCACCAGGGATTTCTGCTTGTTCTTGAACGGCGGCTCTTCGATCAGCTGCGGCGCGCCGGACGCGTTGTTGACCAGGGTGTAGTAGTGGTCGCCGGCGAGTTTGACCGGCAGGGTCTGGCTGCCGACCTTGGCGCTGTAGTCACCGCCCGGCATGAAGCTGAAGTCGCTGCTGGCCAGTGGTGCAACGTCGCTCAGGTTGGTGCTGCCGACGGTGGCGCTGACTTCGGCGTTGCTGGCGTTGTAGACCCGCACGAAAGTCGAGCCTTTCGGTGCGGTCGGGCCGTACAGCGCGGCGTCGCCACCGGCGAAAGCCTGGACGGAAAGCACGCTGAGGCCTGCAACCAGTGCGAAGCGTTTTGCGAGACGACGAGGAGTAGTTGTGAAAGTCATGGTGTTACCTCTCTTTCAGTTTTGCGCCCGATCGGGCGTCTCGGATTTAGTGTTGATGGCTACGTTTTGTTGGCGAGCACCGGCTTGTTTGAGCTCTGCGACCCACTGTGGGTCGGCGTCGCCGATTTCGTTGTTCACAGGCAGATATCGTTCAGGAAACTCCCAGATCAGCACCTGTGGCGGGCTGTTCTTGAAGTCATCGCTTTTCAGGTAGCTGAGCATCGGCAGGATCGGGCCGTGGCCGTCCTCGGCGTAATTGACCACGTCGCTGTGCAGCGCTTGTTTCAGCGCACCGACGAAGTTCCAGTTAGGGTTGGCGCTGTAGCTGGTACCGATCAGTGCGACCGGTACTTCGCTGCTGGCGAACAGCGCGTCGTCACCGGCAGGCTGCTCGGCGGCCACGGTGTTGCGCTTCTGCAGCGGCTCTTGTGCCGGCATCAGGTTTTCGAACAGCGGATCCAGCGGCAGGAACAGACGCAGGTCGCCCTTGTGCGTGACCTTTTCCGCTGGCGTGGTGACAAAGCGCTGCGGCTCGCCGCTGAGCGGGAACTTGTCGGCGATAGTCTTGGCCAGGGTGTTGGCGGCGATTTCAGCGCCTTCCGGGGTCCAGTGGGTGTCGGTGCGCAAGAACACTTGCTGACCGTTCTGCTTGGCCTGTTGCAGCGGGCCGAGCAGGTCCGGGGCGAGGATCTTGTCTGCCGCGACACGGGCGTGGAAGTCCTGATAGAGGTTGGCGTGGATGCTCGCCGGCTTCACTTCACCCAGGTGTTCCGGGTACAGGCGCACCTTGGCCGGCACGATCGCCATCACCAGTTTCACGCCTTTCTCTTTCAGGGTCTGGCGCACGCCTTCGACCAGCGCGTAGTTGCCTTGCAGGTTCAGCTCTTCGTTGACGATCGGGTTGAATTCCTCGTCGCTGTACAGCCACTGATCGCGACCAAGCACTACGCCCGGACGACCTTCGTTGAACAGTTTGAAATCCAGCGCCGCCCAGAGGTTGGTGCCCAGACGCTTGATCGGAAACTGATCGTCGTAGTGGGTTTCCACGGCTTTGGTCCAGCGACCGTTAAGCACGGTCGCATCGGCGTTGGTGCTGAAGCCGAAGAAGCTGCGCACCGACCACAGACCGAGCACCAGCAGGGTCAGCAGAAACAGCGCGATGTAGAAGATGCGTAATGAGCGGGTCATGTCAGATCCCTCAGAACTGGAAGTAAAGGAACGGCGAGAAGCTTTGCGCCGAGAGTTTGAGAATCGAGGCGATGAACAGCAGCAGGATCAGCCCGCGCATCACGTAGCGTGACCAGTCCGCCGTCCAGTAGGCCGGTTGCACCTGCGCCTCGACGCCGACGGTGTAGCCAGGCTCGTGGATGCTCGCCGGGTTTTCGCCAGGCGCGGCTTTGATCATGCCCGGGGTCGCGGTGGCAGGGCCGTTGGCTTCGACGTTGACTTCAGGTTTGCTCTTCACCGGAGGCTGGTTGGTGTACAGATCACGCAGGCCGAAGAACGCCAGGGTTGCGTACGCCACCACCAGGGTCGCCACTTGCAGACCGGTGAGGCTGGCGCGGTTGAGTTCCGACAGCGACCAGTCGCTGAAGCTGAACATCGCGCCGTACATGCGCCCGGCGACGTGCAGGTTTTCGGCACGGAAGATCACCCAGCCCATCACCACCAGCAGGAAGGTCAGCGCCCAGCGGATCGGGTTCAGGCTGCGCGGCGAGGTGTTGATGCCGAGCATTTTTTCGATCGCCAGCCACATGCCGTGCCAGGCGCCCCAGACGATGTAAGTGATGTTCGCGCCGTGCCACAGACCACCCAGGAGCATGGTCAGGAACAGGTTGCGATAGGTCATCAGCGTGCCTTTACGGTTACCGCCGAGGGTGATGTACAGGTAGTCACGCAGCCAGGTCGACAGGCTGATGTGCCAGCGGCGCCAGAACTCGGTGATCGACTGGCTGATGTACGGCTGCTTGAAGTTTTCCATGAAGCGGAAACCCATCATCAGGCCCAGACCAATGGCCATGTCGCTGTAGCCGGAGAAGTCGAAATACAGCTGCGCGGTGTACGCCAGCGCGCCGAGCCAGGCATCCCCGGTGGTCGGGTTTTGCAGGGCGAAGCAGTGGTCGGCGACCACGGCGAGGGTGTCAGCGATGAAGACTTTCTTGATGAAACCCTGCATGAACCGCGTGCAACCTTCGGAGAACTTGTCGAGGGTGTGGGTGCGGTTGTTGAACTGGTCGGCGAGGTCGCGAAAACGCAGGACCGGGCCGGCAATCAGGTGCGGGAAGATCGCCACGAACGCCGCGAAGTCGATCAGGTTGCGGGTGGCCGGGGTGTCGCCGCGATACACGTCGATGATGTAGCTGATCGACTCGAAGATGTAGAACGAGATACCGATCGGCAGCAGCACGTGGGTCAGGATGAACGGTTCCAGACCGAACGAGGTCATGATCGCGTTGATGCTGTCCACGCCGAAGTTGGCGTATTTGAAGTAGCCGAGGATGCAGAGGTCGACCGCGACGCCGAGCAGCAGCCAGCGCTGCGCCGGTTTGGTACGCACGCCGGCGGCACCGACTTTCAGGCCGATCCAGTAGTTCCACAGGGTGACGCCGGCGAACAGCGCCAGGAAGTCCACCCGCCACCACGCGTAGAACACGTAGCTGGCGATCAGCAGCAACAGGTTGCGATAGCGTTGCCCGCTCAGGTAGTACAAGCCGAGAAAGATCGGCAAGAACAGAAACAGGAACACGTTGGATGAAAATACCATCCCGATCTCTCCATGTTTGAACCAACAGTCAAGGGCCAAAGCCCCCCCAAACCCCCCGTGCTATTGGAGGGGTGATGCGTGTTTCTTTCAGGGTTGCGGAGGGACTTGAAATCTTTCCCTCACCCCCCGCCCTCTCCCGGAGGGAGAGGGAGCCTGATCTCTGGCGCTGCCAATATCGAGATCGACTCGGTATTTCTGTGCAGCCTGATCTCGATTGTTTTTCAACACCTGAGATCGACTGGATGTATCAGGTCGGCGGATTTCTCAAAAACACCTCGGTCAGTCCCCTCTCCCTCCGGGAGAGGGTTAGGGTGAGGGGCTTTTAGCCCTTCTCGTGGGACGGGTCGTAGACCTTGGTCAGGTCGCCGCCGAGGCGGAAGGTCTTGAACGGTTGCATGCCGTGCTTCTTCTCGATCACATCCGCCGGGCAGGTGTAGAGGGTGCAGAACGGTTCGAGCCAGGCGAATTTCATGTCCTCTTTCAGGTCGGTCATGTCCTGCTCTTTGCCGTTCTTCTTCTCGAACTGATCCGGGTCTTTTACCCCGGCCAGCACCCGGTCACCCAGACGCTTGAGCGCGCTGTTGTTTTCCTGACGCAGATCGACACCGTTGACCTGGGCGAAACTGGCGATCATCGCCAGTGGCGGCAGGGCGTAGTTGTGATAGGCGAGGGCGCGTTGCTGGCGCTTGAGTTCGTTGGGCAGGAAGCCGTCGGCGTCGATTTGATTGACCCCGACCTTGTATTCCTTCACCGCCCAATCAAACAGGTCGCGACGGTTGGTGGCGATCGAGGTCGCCATCACCGACCACGCGGCCCAGTACGAGTGGTTGTTGGTTTTTTCCAGCGGCAGGTTGTCCCAGTCGCTGACCACCTGATCGGCCATCTTGCTGAACCACGCCTCGATCTGCTGCGCTTCTTGCTGACGCGTGGCCAACGGATGCGAGTCGGAGAACTTCAGGCGAATGTACGAAGAGGCCATGCTGCCCAGCGCCCATTTGCGCATCGATTTGCCGGTGTGGTTGAAGTCTTTCGACATCAACGCATCGGCCTTGGCCCACGCGGTCAGCCAGTTCAGCGTGCAGTCGAGCTGCTCCGGACGACCGTCGCGCATGAACTGCATCACTCGTTTGGCGGTGCCGCGCTCCAGCGTGGTGATGTCCTTGGTGGTGTCGCGGAAGGCTTTTTCCGACTGCACGTTCAGGGTCGCGCGGGCCTTGTCCGAGCCTTCGTACTTGCTGCGAAATTGCAGCGGCCCGGTGTACGGCGCGGGCATCGCATCGCAGCCTTCGCTGTTGTCGCCGCTCTTGAATTTATCCACAGGAGCAAAGTAGCCCTGCGGCGGACGCAGTGGCGCGGCGGCCTGAGTGGCCCCGGCGAACATCGCCAGGGTCAGCAGGGATGGCGCAAGCAAGTGTTTGATCGTTCGATTTCGCATAGCAGACCTCATTGCCCGAGCTGAGCGGTTTGTGGCCCAGCGCCCGGGAATACGTTGCGTTTGCAGATTTTCGCTTCGACTTTTTGCGGCGCGGTACCCGCTTCCGGGCCCTGGACTTCGACAGCCAGCAGATTTTGCGAGGCCCAGTCTTCGTCCGTGCGCAGCTCAAAGGCGAAACGACCGTCGGTGTCGGAGGTTTCCGGTTTCTCGATCTTGATGTCCTCGTGGCGACCGTTCATGTACCAGAGGGTGGCTTGCAGGGTTTTCACCGAGGTGTCGGCGAAGCGGATGTCGACCTGATGGCTGCTGTTCTGCAGATTCAGGTTCTTGCTGTTGACCAGCAGTTCCTGTTTGCCGCCAGGCTTGAGCGTGGTGCTGGCGGACATTTGCGTGTCTTTGCCTTCGCAGCCGTTATCGAGCAGCGACATCATCTGGCGGTAGATGGTCTCCTGGTCGAGGCGGTACAGCGGCGAGAATTCCCAGATCAGAATCTTCGGCGGGGTCTTCTGGAATTCGTCGCTACCGAGGTACTGCAGCATCGAACCTTCCAGACCACCGCCGGGGAAGGCGACGTTGAGAATGTCAGCGCCAATGGCCTCTTCGAGGAAGCCGGCGAAGTTGTAGTTCTTGCCGCTGTGCGAGGTGCCCACGAGGGTGATCTGCGGGTTGCCGGAGTCACCGAACAGGTCGCCGTCACCGGCCTCGCCTTTCGGCTCGGTGGTGAACTGGTCCATGTACTGGATCGCGTAACTGGTGCCGCACAGTTGCCCGGCCATGTTGTGCAGGGTGCCGGTCTTGCCCATGCGTCCGGTGCGTTTGGTTTCGAATTCACGCTTGGGAATGTCGGCGAAGGCCGGGATCTGCTTGACCTTCTCGGCGACGATTTTCGCTGTGCGCTGAGCGCCGTATGGCGTCCAGTGCTGGTCGCCGCGGAAGTAGAAATCGTGGGCGGGCAGGGTGTCCGGCAGCGATTCGTTGGTCAGCGGCGACAGGTCCGGCACCACGTAACCCATCTGCGCGAAACGGCCGAGCATGGTCTTGTAGTTGCCCAGCGCTTTCTCGTAATCGAACGCGGCTTTTTCCTGCGGGTTGAGCTTGTTGCGGTTCACCAGGCCACGGGTCGGCTGATAGACGATCACCAGTTCGACGCCTTTGGCCTTGAACGCATCGTGCAGCTGTTGCAGGCGTTTGTAGCCGGCCGGGGTGGTGTTGAACTCGGTGCGCAAATCTTCCTGGGTACGGAACAGCCAGTCGCCCTGCGCCTGCACCAGGGTGGTGAAGTTTTGCTGATAACGCGTGGTGTAGTTCTTCGCGTCGTGCGCGGCCGGGCACAGGTTGCAGCATGGTTCGGCGCTGAATTTTGGCGGGGTGGCGCCCGCCGCGTCATCGGCGCGGGCAGCATTGCTGGCCGCCATAATGCCCACGGTCAGGGCCGACAGGCTGAGTAATTTGATCAAGTGTGGGTGCATAAAATTATCCTCAGTCCCGCATTTCGGTCTGGCGTTCGACAGGGTCGATCAGTACGGCTTTCTGCTGGCGCACCAGCAGGTCGAGAATTTCATCCTGGCGCTCGCCAAGGATGCCGTTGAAGCTGATGCCGCTGGATTTGGTCGGCGCCAGCATCGATACGCGATATAGCTCGACGCTCAACGGCGAGTCGATGGCCATCGGCCCGCTGCCGTTGGCCGCCAGTTCACCGCCGACCACGATCAGCGAGACTTGCGCATCGAACGGGTCGAGCTTGATGTCACGGTCGGTGTCGGTCAGGTCCTTGATGTGGCCGTAGACGCCGGTCAGACCGTTGGCCATGGCGACGTTTTCGTAGAGGCGGATGTTCACGCTGTTACGAATGCGGATGCCGTGGCGCTTGTTGCTGATGACCTTGTTGCCCCACAGCAGGTTGTCGGCGGACTCGTAGAGGGTGATGCCGTCAGTGTGGTTCTTGTAGATCTCGTTGTAGGCAATGATGTTGTTGACGCTGTTACGGTCGATCACCAGGCCCGAGAGGTGGTTGTCGTAGCTCTTGTTGTTGAAGATGAAGCTGTCGTTCACTTCTCGGGAAATGATGATGCCGTGCTTCTTCTTCGTACCGTGGACGGTGTTCTCGGCAATGATCAGACCGTGGGAACGGTCGTGCGGGTCGATGCCGTAGACGATGTTGTCCTTGTAGGTGTTGCCCTTGACCACGAAGTCGCGGGTCTCGTAGCAGTAGAAGCCGTACCACATGTCAGAGAACTCGGAGCCGACGATCCAGCCGGTCGGTTCAGGGCGCTTGAGCACCTTGGCCATGTTCGGCGTGTACTGGGAAATACTCACCCCGTACGACTTACTGTTGGCGTAGCCGAAACTGGCCATCTTGCTGTTGACGATGTAGGTCTCGGTGCCGCCCCAGGCCAGCAGAAACGGCCGGAATTCCTTCGGCGAACGGAAGGTTGCCGGGCCGTTTTCCTTCTCGCGCCAGCCGGTGACTTTGGTGTCACGCACGAACAACTGACCGTCGTTGACCAGGAACGAACCGGCCTCTTGCGACAGACGCAATTCCTGGGTCTGGCCGTCGATTTCGAGGATGCCTTTACGGCCGACCACGATCGGCAACTTCGCCAGGTACACGCCCGGCGCGGTTTCGCTGAAGTACTGCTTGGGCAGCTTCTGCGCCAGATCCTTGAGGTTCAGGTAACCGTCGTCGACGAAGATCGCCTGCGGGATGCCGTGCTGACGCACCACCCATTCGGCCATCTTGTTGTCGCCGCCGATGAAGTCCTTCAGGGCGTCTTCCTGCATCATCCGGCGCACGCTGATCTTGCCCGGTTTGCTGCGATTGATTTTCGCGGCAGCGGCCTCGGCGGTGAAGCCGGACAGGTCGGGCAGTTTCGGCTTGGCCAGTTCCAGCGCCTCGGTCGGCGCGCTGCTGACGGTGTAGGTCTTGGCTTGTTGCAGCTCTTTGGCGGTGGTCACCGGCTTGGCCGGTTCCACCGTGGCGAACGCGCCAGCGGAGGCCAGCAGCATGGCGCCGGCCAACAGGCTGAGCGAGCCTTTCCTTGCGTGGTGCATGTCGGGCACTCCCTTGGCGGTTTGCATCAGAAGCGCCAGATCACGTCGATGAACGCGCGGTGCATGTACGAATCGACCTGGCTGCCATAGGCATCACCGGGCTTGAACACACCGCCGCGGAAGCGCACCAGCGCCGACGGCTCGTCGATCGACTGGCTCAACGCCGCCGGCAGCAAGCCTTGCTTGAAGTACTTGGTCACCACCAGATCCATTTCCTGGCCCAGGTCCTTGTTGCCATCCTGCAGCGGCAGCGAGGTGCTGGAGAGGATCGCGCCAGTGACGTCGTCGGTGTTGTTTTCCACGGCGTTGATGCCGTTGCTGCCCACCGGTTTGTTGCCGTCCACGCGCCAGAACTTGTGGTAGATCAGGCTGGCGTCGTACTGGTCGTTGAGCATCCACGAACCGAACAGGGTGGCAGTCTGCATGTTGTTCATTTCGCCACGGAACGCTTCGCCGAAACGGTGCACGCGCGAGCGGGTACCGGTGTAGTTGGAGCGGTTGCTTTCCAGACCGTTCTGCTGGTAATCGGCGCTGGCGCGAGCGTAGGCCGCACCGACCTGCCACTGCGGATCGAGGCGCAGGCGCACGCCCAGGTCGGTGGCCCAGCCGTTGATGTCATCACTGCGCTTGGCTTGGGCCGGACGGCTGCCATCGGCGTTCAGCGGGTTGACCGAATCGAGGTCGCCGCTCATGCCAGTGATGCTGCCCCAGTAGTTGACGGTGTTGGTGTTGCGCCAGTTGTAGGCGTCGCTGTCGGCGGTCAGACCGAGCCAGCTGATGTCGCCGTTCTGGGTTTTGTCGAGGGTGTCGCGGGGCACGCCCGGTTCGGCGTAATCGAGCTTGCCGTTGTCGTGGGTGTGATGACCGCGAATGCCGACCCAGTTACCCGGGGTCCACTGATAGGCGGCATCGGCGTAGGCGTGCAGGCGATCCTTGTCTTTTGGCGCCAGCTCTTTGAGGTCGGTGCGGTATTCGCTGAAGCGTTCGGCGACACCGACGTTGGCGCGCAACAGGGTGGTGTCGAAGGTCCAGTTCAGCGCTTCGATGTTGGTGTCGCGCCATTGCCCGTCGTCATTGCGCAGGCGCTGGCGACCGAGCTTGAGCATCTCGCCGGGGTACGGCGTCAGGCCGCTGTAGCCGACCCAGAACTCGCGCATCGCCAAGTAGTTTTTCTTGGTTTTGCGGTCGCTGTTGTCGGTGGTTTGCTCACCGTCCGACTGCTGCAAGGTGTCGGTCTCGATGATGTCGGTCGAGGTCACGGCCTGACCCATGGCGTAGGCACTCCACGCGCCGCTTTCGCCGTAGATCCAAGGACGCAGGTCGAGGCCCACACCGTTGACGTCGCCACCGCTGGCGGTGCCGAGGTCGCGGTCGTCTTCGGACTGGCCGGTGATTTTTACTTCCAGACCGAAGTTCTTGGTTTCAGTGATCGCGGCCAGTGTCGGGCAAGACCAGATCAGCGCGAACGTGAGGCCAATGCCGGCCTTCACAAAGGGATTCAACTTCATAGGGATTCCTCGCCGTCTTCTTCTTGCAGGGCGTGCAGTTGCAGCGTGTTCTGGTTCAGGGCGCCACGGCTGGCCTGTTCCTGTTGCAGCAGGCGCTGGGCTTCGGCCAGACGCTCGGGCGGCAATTGTGCTGCCAGGGTGGTCGCCAGTTCATCGGCTTGCGGGGTGTTCTGCGCCTTGGCCAATTGGCTGAATACGTAGGCGTTGAGCGGGTCGGGCTTGGTGCCCTTGCCTTGGGAAAACAGTTGGGCGATTGCGAAGTCGGCGCTGTTCTGGCCATTGCGCGCAGCGGTCAGCAGGTGGTCGAGGGCCTTCTGCGGGTAGACCTTGCCCAGGTAACCACGGCGATAGATCTGGCCGAGGTAGTAGTCGGCGGCGACTTCGCGGCCGACGGCTTTCTGGAAGTGTTCTTCAGCGACTTTGGCGTCGGCCGGCACCAGTTTGCCTTCGTAGTAGAGCTTGCCCAGCAACAGTTCGGCGCGCGGCTGGTCGGCGGCGCGGCCGTTGTCCAGGTATTTCATCATCTGATCGACGTCGCCCAGTTCCGGGAAGTCGTAGAGCAGCTGCGCGAGGGTCACCCACGATGCCGGGTAGCCCGGTGCGATCGGTTCGAGCAGCGACTGCGCGGTCTTTTCGTCGGTCTTGCCGAGGGTCGAATCGGCCAGCACGCGTGCCACCGAATCGACGCGCTGCGCGCTGACCGTGCCACGGCTGTAACCGGCCTGCATCTGCTTGATCAGCTCGGCCTGTTGCTCCGGCTGGGCCCGTTTCTGATAGACCGTGGCCAGTTCGACGTAGCAGATGTCGGTGGTGTTGAGCGCGGCCTTGCAGATCTTTTCCACGTCATCCAGATGCTGGTCGTAAGTGCCTTGGGTGCGATACAGCAGCACCTGCGCCAGACCGGCTTCCGGGTAACCGGATTTGCGCCACTGATCGATCTGCTGCTGAGCGTTGATGTTCGGGAAGCTGTGCGGGTATTGCAGGTACAGCATCGCCAGCGGGATCAACGTGTTGCCTTCGCCATTGGCGGCGGCTTTTTTCAACAGGCTTTCGGCTTCGTGGTGCTCGGCTTCGGTGGAACCCGGCTTGGCCACCAGCAGGCGACCGAGACGGGCCTGAGCCCGTGGCGACACGTCGGCGGCGGCACGGTAAGTCGCCTCGGCCTGTTTGATCTGCTCGGGGTCGCGGCTGTCGACCTGGATATCGGCGAGACCGACTTGCGCCTCGCTGTAGCCCAGGTCTGCCAGTGCGCGGTAGTTCTGCGCGGCGGTGGCGGTGTCGCCACGCTTGAACGCTTCGTTGGCCAGGCGTTGGTCGGGCAGGCCGGCGCAACCGGCCAGACTTACCGCCAGTGCGACTGCACACAGCGGACCCATGTGGGAGCGGGCTTGCTCGCGAAGGCGGTGTGTCAGCCCAAACTGATTTTGAATGTTGAACCGCATTCGCGAGCAAGCCCGCTCCCACAAGGGCTGCGGCGTGTTCAAAAGAGTAGGAATCGTCACAGGCATGTCCTCGACTTAAAGACCGGCAGCCATGGCTTTGTCGATCAGCCAGTTCAGGTTCGGACCACGATCGCTGTTTACTTCCACCGGGCGGCCGGCGAAGCTGCTGTCCAGCGGTTCGTCCGGCTGGATCTGCACGCGGATGTCGGAGGACAGGTCGGCGCTTTTCAGGCTGGTGCTGCTGACGATCTTGCCGGTGCGGGTCTGGTCTTCGCCGGCGATCTGGAAGCTCACTGGCGTCCCCGGACGCACGTCGCCGAACTGGCGATAGGAGAAGCGTGCATCGACGGTGGCCTGTGTATTGCGCGGTACCAGAGTGAAGATCACGTCGCCCTTGCTCGCGTACTGACCGTCAGCCACCAGTTGCTGGGCCACGGTGCAATCGCACGGCGAGGTCAGGGTGCCGGTCATTTGCTTGCCGAACAGTTCTTCAACCTTGGCCGGTTGCAACTGGTCTTCGTCCAGATGGCCCTTGAGCACGTCGAGCATGCTGGTGCTGAAGGTCGCCAGCGGGGCGCCTTTGGCGGCCACGCCGTCAGACTTGACCAGGCTCTGCACGGTGCCGTCACGCGGCATGGTGATGTTCATCCCCGGTACGCTGACCAGACCTGCTTGCGCGTGGCTGACGAAGTACATGCCGTACACCGACTTGAAGACGAAACCGAACGCGACCAGACCGATGGCGAAAATGCCGGCGCTGAAAGTCACGGCTTTCAGACGCCCGAACGGGGTCATGCCGCTGCCGCCGTCCTTGACCTTGCGCGCCTTGGTGAAGTTGTCGCGCTGCAGGGTCGCCAGCACTTCACCCATGCTGACGATGTCGCCGGCCAGGTGCGAAGTGATCAGGTGGCGCAGCGTGGAAATATCCTGCGGTTCCAGGTTCTGGAACTGGCAACCGGCGCGGCCGCTCTGGCGATCGTAGGAGCGCACTTGAAGTTCGACGTCCATGGCCAGACCGAGGTTGTCGATGACGAATTGCAGGCGTGCCTTGTACACCTCGCCGAGGGTCAGCGGCAGTTGCCCGGCGTTGAACGCCAGACCACCGGCGGACAGGTCGAGGACCCGCGCTTCGACCGGCGTCCGGTCGGGGCCGAAGAAACGCAGTTTGGCCGGGATTTTCACTCGGGCGTGCTGACGCTGGGCTTCGGATTCATGCACTACGTTGGCGTTGACGGCGGTATTCATGGGGGCGATTTCCTTGTTAATTCAATAGGGGCAGGTCAGACCATCATCAGCAGCACGGCGACGAAAATGCTGCCGGCGGAGAAGGTCATGGTCCGAGACGACCAGGTGTTGAACCAACGTTGAAAGCTGGCGAGATCACGGGTCAGGGAAGTGGGTTGGCGCGTCCAGGATTGCTGGTCGAGGCGGAAGAACACGTAGATCTTCACCAGCGCACCGACGATCTGGTTGTAATACAGAATCACGGGATAGGCCGGGCCGATCCGGTGACCGGAGCACGACAGCAGCAGGGTCAGAATCAGGCGGGTGATACCGATCCACAGCAGGTAGGCGAGGATGAACGCGCCGCCGTACTTGAAGCTGGCGATGATCGCCACGGTCAGGCCCAGCAACGACGTCCACATCGATACGCGCTGATCGAACAGCACCACCGAGGTGAAGGCGCCGAGGCGTTTCACACCCAGGCCCAGCGCTCGCGAGTTCTGGCGCAGGTTGTTGCCGTACCAGCGGAACATCAGTTTGCGGCTGGCCTTGATGAAGCTCTTTTCCGGCGGATGCTCAACGGTGTTGATCGCGGCGTCCGGCACGTAAAAGGTGTCGTAACCCAGGCGCATCAGGCTGAACCAGCTCGACTTGTCGTCGCCGGTGAGGAACTTGAAACGGCCCAGGCGCCAGTGTTGCAGGGAGTCGCTTTCGACGTCGGCGATGAATTCCGGGTCGGTGACCACGGTGGCACGGAACACCGACATGCGCCCGGTCATGGTCAGCACGCGCTTGGACAGGGCCATCGAGCACATGTTGATGTGACGCTGGGCGAAACGCAGCTTGTGCCATTCGCTCATGATGTAGCCGCCGCGCACTTCGCAGAACTCGTTGGTGGTCAGGCCGCCGACATTGCCGAACAGCTGGAACCACGGCACGGTCTTGCGTACGGTGCCTTCGCCAAGCACGGTGTCGCCGTCGATCACGGCCACCACGGCGCGGTCGTCCGGCAGGTGACGGGAGATCGCGCGGAAACCATAAGCCAGGCCATCGCGCTTGCCGGTGCCGGGAATGCGCACGAAGTCGAGCTTCACGCGGTCTGGCGGATTCATCCGCGCCCACAGCGCTTTGACCAGCAGCTCATCGGACATTTCGACGATCGAGCAGACCACGGTGGTCGGCAGGTCGCAGTCGATGGCTTCGCGGATCACCGAGCTGTAGACCTGCGCGGTGGTCAGCGCGTCGATACGGAAACTGGTGACCATCAGAAACACATGCGACGGGTCCGCCGCCTTACCCAGCTTGCGCACTTTGCGGCGCAGGTGCGGGTAAACGATGTAGAGAAAAATCATGCCGCGCACAAAGTGCGTTGCACCCATCGAGTAGCGCCAGATACCCACGGCGCCAATCAGGAAAATAAAGTCCTTCGACTCGGAGTCGAACGTGGACGTGGGCAGCATCAAGGCCAGGCCCAACAACAGGCTTAGAAACAAAAGCCAGCCGGCGGATTGCAGAAAGAAATGTTTGAGCTTGGTCATCGACGTCATCCGAGGTAAGAGAGGCTTCGAGCTGCAAGCGAAACGCTTTGCTTGCAGCTCGAGGCTTGTCGCTTGGCGCTGCTTTACCAGCAGATACCTTCAGTGCGAGTACCCGGGTTGGTGGCTTTGGCCATGAAGCCGACCAGGTCGATGACCTGTTTGCCTTGCGGTGCTTCCTGGGCCAGCGAGCGGAATTTCTCGTCGCGGTTGCCGAGGATGATCACGTCGGAGTTGTCGATCACCGAATCGAAGTCCGAGTTGAGCAGGGACGACACGTGCGGGATCTTCGACTCGATGTAGTCCTTGTTCGCGCCGTGAACACGGGCGTACTCGACGTTGCTGTCGTAGATGCTCAGGTCGTAGCCCTTGCCGATCAGCATTTCGGCCAGTTCCACCAGCGGACTTTCGCGCAGGTCATCGGTACCGGCCTTGAAGCTCAGACCGAGCAGGGCGACTTTGCGTTTGTCGTGGCTTTCAACGATGTCGAAGGCGTTCTGCACTTGCGATTCGTTACTGCGCATCAGCGAGTTGAGCAACGGTGCTTCGACGTCAAGCGAACCTGCACGGTAGGTCAGGGCGCGCACGTCTTTGGGCAGGCACGAACCGCCGAAGGCGAAGCCCGGGCGCATGTAGTACTGGGACAGGTTGAGGGTCTTGTCCTGGCAGACCACGTCCATCACTTCACGACCATCGACGCCGACCGCTTTGGCGATGTTGCCGATCTCGTTGGCGAAGGTGACCTTGGTTGCGTGCCAGACGTTGCAGGTGTACTTGATCATCTCGGCGACCGCGATGTCCTTGCGGATGATCGGCGCGTCGAGTTCTTCGTACAGCGATTGCAGAACGTCGCCCGAGGCTTTGTCGAACTCGCCGATGACGGTCATCGGTGGCAGGTCGTAGTCCTTGATCGCGGTGGATTCACGCAGGAATTCCGGGTTGACCGCGACGCCGAAATCGACACCGGCCTTCTTGCCCGAGCAGTCTTCGAGGATCGGGATCACCACGTTGGCGACGGTGCCCGGCAGCACGGTGCTGCGTACCACGATGGTGTGGCGGGTGGTTTTTTCACGCAGTACGAAACCGATCTCGCGGCACACCGCCTCGATGTAGTTCAGTTCCAGGTCGCCGTTCTTCTTACTCGGCGTACCGACGCAGATCATCGACAGGTCGGTGTCACGAATCGCCTCGGCGAAGTTGGTCGTACCGCGCAGACGACCGGTCTCGATACCCTGAGCCAGAAGTTCGCCCAGACCCGGTTCCACAATCGGCGACTTGCCGGCGTTGATCATGTCGATCTTGTCTTTGGCAACATCGACGCCAACCACGTCATGGCCCCGTGCAGACAGGCAACCGGCACACACTGCGCCAACGTAACCCAAACCAAATATGCTGATGCGCATCGCAATTACCTCTGTGTTTTATCAAGCCATTAGATGGCCGGAGTTAATGGTGTTCAGCGGTCATAGTGCACTCGAAAGTGCGGCATACAGGCGCCACAATGCCGTGTGCAGGCATACTAAGTTCCGAGTGTCTAAATAAGTGCACTCAAGATGTGCGCAACTAGGCCTTAGTTGTTATGACTTGCCCTGTTATGCAGCGGATCTTCTTGCTGGAAGACTCTCGTGCATGTGTTCAGTCCACCTGATGTCGGACGAAAGGCCCGTAGATCAAGCGGTTGGGTGCTCAGGCGAGCACAATTACAGGGGCGCAGCCTTGGCCTTGTAGAGGATGTTTATGGTGCGTATCACCTATCCATCGTTAGTTGATCAGATGAGTGAACCATCTAGGCAAGTTGCTGTGACAACTTGGTTACATGGTTCTCCGCTCTGCGTAAGTTATCTCGTACAAACTCGGCGAGAATCGTTACCGGTGGTATGAGCTATGCATTTGGACATAGTTCCTACCCGCTCATCGCGAAATCTGAAATTTTTTGAAATATTGCCAAAGATGGCACTGGTCTCAATTTGATAGCACTTTCGATTTGGGCCTTTGTTAATCGGTGCGTAATCGAGCTAGATAGTTTTGTGCCACTACCGTAAAAAAATTTACGTGCCACTACTGAAAAAAAGTGCGGCTGTCGAGTGAAACTAAAATTAGAATTGGGCAGGACGATTTTATGGCGCCAATAAAACGGCGAAATGTTGCGAGGGATTTTTGACGTCGTGCGAGCTGCACGACTCTTTATAGAAAGAGTCGTGCAATGGGCATGCTTTATTCCGGGGCGTGGTCGCGCAGAAACACCAGATTGTCCGGTTTCGATTGCTCGGCGCTGTAGCGATAACCCTGCACGTCGAACTGCTTGAGCAGGGCAGGATCATTGATTTTTTCCTGAATCACGAAACGGCTCATCAGGCCGCGGGCCTTCTTCGCGTAGAAGCTGATGATCTTGTACTGGCCGTTCTTCAGGTCCTTGAAATCGGTGTTGATGATCCGCGCGTTCAGGGCGCTGCGTTTGACCGCCGAAAAGTACTCGTTGGAGGCCAGGTTCAGCAGCACATCGTCGCCCTGATCGGCCAGCGCTTCGTTGAGCCATTCGCTGATGCGCGTGCCCCAGAACGCGTACAGGTCCTTGCCACGGGCGTTGGCCAGTTTGGTGCCCATTTCCAGACGATACGGCTGCATCAGGTCCAGCGGACGCAGCAGGCCATAGAGACCGGAGAGCATGCGCAAGTGCTTTTGCGCATAGTCGAACTGAGCTTCGCTGAACGATTGCGCGTCGAGGCCGGTGTACACGTCACCCTTGAACGCGAGCAGCGCCTGCTTGGCGTTTTCCGGGGTGAAGGCGGGCGTCCAGCTGCCGAAACGCGCGGCATTCAGGCCGCCGATCTTGTCGGACACGTGCATCAGTTCGCTGATCTGTGCCGGGCTCAGTTCGCGCAGCTGCTGGATCAGCTCCTGAGAGTGATCGAGGTATTGCGGCTGGGTAAAGCGCTGGGTCGCCGGCGGTGTTTCGTAATCGAGGGTCTTGGCGGGGGAAATCACCATCAGCATGAAGTCGTCTCCTTTAATCGTGGGGGCGATTCTAGGGGGTTGGCCGAGTGGACTCCAGCTATGAGGGTAATAGGTATCAGGAAGCTCGGGCTTTTGCGACGGCTGGTGGATTTTCCCCTCACCCCAGCCCGCTCCCGGAGGGAGAGGGAGCTGACCGTGTTGTTCTAGAGTCATACATCGACCTGAAATATCCAGTCGAACTCAGGTTTGAAAACATGAAGATCGGCTCCCTCTCCCTTCGGGAGAGGGCTGGGGTGAGGGCAGCGTCCTTGAAGCTTGCACATCAGCTATAGTGCCGCGCGGGTTTGGTTATGGAGACACCCCTTTGCGCATTGTTCTTTTATTCACCGCGTGGCTGTTGAGCTTCGGGGCCATGGCGGCGCCGGGCGATGTGGCGACGCTGGATCGCACCACCTGGCCGGAGCAACTGAGCAGCCCGACGCTGTTCGACGTCGCCTCGCGCGCGGAAATCCTCATGTTCGCCCGGGGCCTGCTCGGCACCGAGGCGCTGGACGAGGCCGCGCTGGCCCAGCGCCTTGGGCTGCGCACGGTCAACGTCGACGCGATCAGCCGCCTGCGCCAGCGGCTCTGGGAACGTCTGTTGGCCAACTACAACTTCGCCCAGCAGAGCTGCGATCAGGATGCCTCGTTCTGCTTCCTCGTCGAAGACCTGCCGACCCTGCGCGAGCAGGCCGCCAAGTTCGTGGTCAGCGACGACAGCTATTACACCAAGTGGGCCGAGCCGAGCCGGTTGTTTCATCTGCAGTATCTGGACGAGCTGATGCGCAAGGCCGCGCTGTCACCGCAAACCAGCAGCGAAGTCGATCAATTCGGCGACTACGAGCGCAATGGCGACGAGATGCACGATCGACTGTTTCTGCTGAGCTTCGACAGCGCCGCCAATCTGCAGCCGGACAACACCGACTGGATTGCCGACTACCTGCGCAAATCCAATCTCAGCGGCACGTTCTTCCTGTTGGGCAAGGATGTGCAGGCGCGTCTGGCCGATCGCTCGGTGAGCAACCTGCAATCGGAGTTCTCGAAACAGTGTGTGGGCGTGCAGGGTTGGGAGTTCCGTTCCCACAGCTATTGGCAGGACTGGCAGGACTCGGTGCGCCGCAGCGCCGATCTGGTGAAGAACAAGTTGCCGGAGAACTATGTGCCACTGTTCCGTCCGCCGGAGGGGCAGCGCCGCAGTGATGCTGGCAGCTTCTTCCGCAATCAGGGCCTGCAAGTGGCGCTGTGGGACATCGATGCCCAGGACGGCGCCGGCAAGCTCAAGGGCGCACAGAGTGCGCAGCGGGTGCTGACCCTGATGCTGCTGTGGCGTCACGGGGTGATCAATTTCAACATGAAACAGGATGCGGTGAAGACCGCGTTGCCGTGGCTGATCACGCAAACTGCACAAAGCGGCATCGGCTTTGAAGACTGTCAGGACGGGTTTCGCTGATAAACGGAAAAAGCCCGGAAACATTGGGCTTGGGGCGATTTTTCTAGAGAATTCGATGCAGGCGGACTTCCGACTTTAGCGGGGTCTGGACGGTCCGCCAAGGGCTTTTCGTCACTCTGCAAAATAAACTTAAAAAAACCGTCAAAGTGCTTTTTTATGTCATGGGTTTTGGAGTATTACGAAGACAGACCGCCGAAACCTGCAACACAGGTGGCGTCTTCCAAGACTCCTTTTGTGTGCAGTTCATCCAGGCCCTCGTGGATGAATTCGGCAGTCACTTCGAGGCGCAGCACCGCCCAGGTATTGCGTCGAATGGCTCCCACAAAGGTGACCGAGTATGGATGATCACGGACGTAGCCCTTCTTCCAACCAGCCAATCCTTTATGTACTCGATACCAACGTATTGATTCACGATCCAAATGCCCTGCTGAATTTCGAAGAACACCACGTCGCGATCCCGATGACCGTGCTCGAAGAGCTGGACAAGCTCAAGAGCGGCCATCACAGCGTTGCTGCCGAATGCCGCCAGGCAATCCGCCTGATCGACAAGACCCTGGGCGATGCCTCCCCCGAGGACGTCGAGCTGGGTGTGCCGATTCAGCGCGGCAAGGGCGGGCCGAAGGGCTTGCTGTCAATTCTGATGAGCAAACAGGCCGAGTCGAACCTGATTCTGCCCGAGCATCTGAACGACAACAAAATCATCAACCAGTTGATCGACCTGCACACCCGTGATCCGAAGAAGGCCGTGGTGCTGGTCACCAAAGACATCAACATGCGCCTCAAGGCGCGCGCCTGCGGGATCGCGGCCGAGGATTACAGCACCGACCAGTTGGTCGATGACGTGTCCCTGCTGCCCAACGGCTACCACAACATGACCGGCTCCTTCTGGGACCGCGTGAGCAAGGTCGAAACCCGTCAGGATCACGGCCGCACCTGGCATCAGGTGCAGTTGATCGACAACCTGCCGGCGGTGCACATCAACGAATTCATCATTGACGAACAAGGCTTTGTCGGCTGGATCAAGGAAATCCAGGAAGACAAGCTGCTGATCCTCGACCTGCACCAGGAACCGCTGCTGCACCAGGAAGCCTGGGGCCTCAAGCCGCGGGACATCTACCAGAGCCTGGCGCTGTATGCGTTGCTGGATCCGGACATTCACCTAGTCAACCTGTCGGGTGCCGCCGGTTCCGGCAAAACCATTCTGGCACTGGCCGCGGCGATCGAGCAGACCATGGTCAGCAAGCGCTATCGCCGGATCATCGCGACCCGCAGCGTGCAGGGCCTGGACCAGGAAATCGGCTTCCTGCCGGGCACCGAAGCGGAAAAAATGGAGCCTTGGCTGGGCGCCATCACCGACAACCTCGAAGCCTTGCACATGGATGACGAAAACACCCATGGCAGCGTCGACTACATCCTCAGCAAAGTGCCGTTGCAGTTCAAATCGCTCAACTACATTCGTGGTCGCAGCTTCCAGCAGAGCCTGATCCTGATCGACGAATGCCAGAACCTCACGCCGCACCAGATGAAAACCATCATCACCCGGGCCGGCGCCGGTTCCAAAGTGGTGTGCCTGGGCAACCTGGCGCAGATCGACACCCCTTACCTGTCCGCGACCAGCTCCGGGCTGACCTACCTGACCGAACGCTTCAAGGATTTCCCCAACGGGGTGCACATCACCCTGCAAGGGGTGCCACGCTCGATTCTGGCCGAATACGCCGAATCGCATTTGTAACCCTCCACCAGAAAACGGGCGGCCTGACAGCCGCCCGTTTTTTATGGATGAACACATCACCCAATGTGGGAGCGGGCTTGCTCGCGAAAGCGGTGTGTCAGCCACCAAATGTGTGCCTGATACACCGCTTTCGCGAGCAAGCCCGCTCCCACAGGGGATAGTGGTGAATTCATAATCAGTGATGCGGAAATTTGACCCACAGGTTTACAATCCCTGCTCCTGATCAGGAGTAATCCCGTGCTGACTCATCTCGATTCCCAAGGTCGCGCCAACATGGTCGACGTCACCGAAAAAGCCGTGACGTTCCGTGAGGCGACGGCCCAAGCGCTGGTGCGCATGCTCCCCGAAACCCTGCAGATGATCGTCAGCGGCGGCCATCCCAAGGGCGACGTGTTTGCCGTAGCGCGCATTGCCGGCATTCAGGCGGCGAAGAAAACCAGTGATCTGATCCCGCTGTGCCATCCGCTGATGCTCACCGGGGTCAAGGTCGAACTCAGCGCTGAAGGTGACGACAGCGTGCGCATCGTCGCCCGCTGCAAGCTGTCGGGGCAGACCGGCGTAGAGATGGAAGCACTGACCGCTGCCAGCGTCGCCGCACTGACCATCTATGACATGTGCAAAGCGGTGGATCGCGGCATGATCATCGAAAGCGTGCGTCTGCTGGAGAAGGTCGGCGGCAAGAGCGGGCATTTTCAGGCGGAGCAGCCATGAAGCTGACGGTTAAATTCTTTGCCCGTTATCGTGAAGCGCTGGGCGTGGACTCGGTCGAGGTCGAAGGCGATTTCGCCACGGTCGACGCTGTGCGTGCGCTGCTCGCGCAACGCGAGGGCGCCGAAGTGCTGAGCGAACAGAACCTGATGTGCGCACGCAACGAAGACCTGTGCCCGCTCGACGAGCCGGTGAGCGATGGCGACGAAGTGGCGTTTTTCCCCACCGTGACCGGAGGCTGAGGCATGGCGATTCGGGTGCAGTCCACGGCGTTCGATCCCGGCGCTGAAGTCAACGCGATGCACGCGGCGAATGTCGGTGTTGGCGCGGTGGTAAGTTTTGTCGGTTACGTGCGCGACTTCAATGATGGGTTGGATGTGGCCGGGATGTTCCTCGAACATTATCCGGGCATGACCGAAAAAGCCCTTGGCAAGATCGCCGTCGAGGCCGAGCAGCGCTGGCCGCTGTTGAAGCTCGAAGTGCTGCACCGCATCGGCGCGCTGGAGCCTGGCGAGCCGATCGTGTTTGTCGGCGCGGCCAGCGCCCATCGCCAGGCGGCGTTCGACGCCTGCGCCTTCGTCATGGACTACCTGAAAACCCGCGCGCCGTTCTGGAAGAAAGAAAACACCAGTGACGGCCCGCGCTGGGTCGAGGGGCGTGACAGTGATCATGCCGCTGCGGATCGCTGGAAAAAATAGTTTTTATAGCGCCTTCAAGTCCGTCTTCGCGAGCAAGCCCGCTCCCACAGGAGAACGCATTCCAATGTGGGAGCGGGCTTGCCCGCGAAGGCGTCATCCGCCACGCAAAAAATCCTGCCTCTTTCATCTGATTGACGGTTTGTACGTAAAAGTCCAGTATGGATTTACAAGTACAAAATTCCGTTCCAGCTCTTTTTCTTCTGTCTTGCCAAACCAACAACAACCCGCGAGAGAACGAACATGAAGAAACTCCCCCTGATTACCGGTCTGGCCCTGAGCCTGTTGGCGTGCACCAGCTCGTTTGCCGCCGAGAAAACCCTGCGCATCGGCATTGAGGCCGCTTATCCACCGTTCGCCTCGAAAACCGACAAGGGTGAGATCGTCGGTTTCGACTACGACATCGGCAACGCCCTGTGCGCGCAGATGAAGGTCAAGTGTGTGTGGGTCGAGGGTGAGTTCGATGGCCTGATTCCTTCGTTGAAAGTGAAGAAAATCGACATGGCTTTGTCGTCGATGACCATCAACGAAGACCGCAAGAAGTCGGTGGATTTCACCCACAAGTACTACTTCACGTCGTCACGGCTGGTGATGAAGGAAGGCGCCACGGTCGATGACCAATACGCCAGCCTCAAGGGCAAGACCGTCGGCGTGCAGCGCGCCACCACCACCGATCGTTATGCTACCGAGGTGTTCGAACCGAAGGGCATCAACGTCAAGCGCTACGGCAATAACGAAGAAATCTACATGGACCTGGCGGCCGGGCGGCTCGATGCGATTTTCGCCGACACCATCCCGCTGAACGATTTCCTGTCGATGCCACGCGGCAAGGGCTATGCGTTTGTCGGGCCGGAGCTGAAGGATCCGAAGTACGTGGGCGAGGGCGCGGGGATCGCGGTGCGCAAGGGCAATACCGAGCTGGTCAGTGAGTTGAACACGGCCATCGACGGGATTCGGGCGAGTGGCGAGTATCAGAAGATTTCCCAGAAGTATTTCAAGTCCGACATCTACGGCGACTGATAGTCCGCTATCGCGAGCAGGCTCACTCCTACAGGGGAACGCATTCCAACTGTAGGAGTGAGCCTGCTCGCGATGGGGCCAGAACTGCCAATGCAGATCTTCAGCCCTTCAATTCCTTCAAATGCTTGTACACCGTCGCCCGCCCCATGTTCAGCACATTGGCCACATAGTTCGAGGCGCTCTTGCCCTTGAACGCGCCTTCGGCGTGCAGGGCCAATACCAGTTCGCGCTTGTGATCGCGGGTCAGCAGATTCAGGCTCAGCTGGCGCTCGCGCAGCCAGGCGTGGAGGAAGGTGTTGATGCGTTCCTGCCAGTCATCGCGAAACAGTGAATCCGGCTGCGGGATCAGTTTGCTCGGCGACAGGAACAGATCCAGCGCAGCCTTGGCATTCTCGAACAGCGAAATATTCAGGTTGATGCACAGCACCGCCAGCGGCCGCTCATCGTGGTCGCGCAGCACGGTGCTCAGGCTGCGGATTTTCTGGCCGTCCCAATTGAGCTTTTCGTACGGGCCGATGTTGCGCTCGCTGACCTCCTCGCTGAGCATGTCTTCAAGCGATGAATCGTCGCCGATCTCGCGCTTGGACAGGTTGTTGGCGATGTAGTCGACCTTCTGCGTGCGCAGGTCGTGCAGCACCACTTCGGCGTGGGGAAAGAACAGCGTGGCGATGGCGTCGGCGATGGCACGGAAGTTATCCAGTGCCGGATCGAATTCGGGGGCGGTCATGATTGTGGAGCTCCAGGCGGCGTCAGCGCCCCCGTGCACGGGGGCGCTGCGAGTGTGCCGCAATCCGTTGGGCGCGTCATCCGCAGGGGGCATCAGCGCAGTCGTGAAGGGGAGAGCATGGCGCTGCTCAGGCCGAACTGCTGCAACGACTCAGGCAACGGCTGACCACGCACCAATGCCGCGCTGGCCTGGCCCATGGCCGGTGAAGTCTGAATACCGTAACCGCCCTGGGCCGCGACCCAGAACAGCCCCGGCACCTGCGGATCGAAACCGCTGAGCAGATCACCGTCGGCGACGAAGCTGCGCAGTCCGGCCCAGGTGCGGGTCGGGCGGCGGATAGTCAGGGTCGTAGCCTCTTCGATCTGATAGATGCCCATGGCGATGTCCAGCTCTTCCGGTTGCACGTCATGCGGTTCGACCGGGTCGGCGTTGGCCGGCGAGCCGAGGAACATCCCGGCGTCGGGCTTCATGTAGAACGATTCGTCGAGGCTGACCAGCATCGGCCAGTGATGAATGTCCACGCCCTCGGGGCCGGCGAAAATGAACGCCGCACGGCGTTTCGGTTGCAGGCCCAGCGCCTGGGCGCCAGCCAGCGCGCCGATCTGGTCAGCCCAGGCGCCGGCGGCGTTGATGATGACCGGCGCGCGGAAGGTCTGACCGTTGGTTTGCACCTGCCAGAGGCCAGCGGCGTCGCGCGTCAGGCCCAGCACTTCGCAATCGGTGTGCACCTCGCCGTTGTTGCGGCGGATACCGCGCAGGTAGCCCTGATGCAGGGCGTCGGTGTCGATGTCACTGGCGGTCGGATCGTAGATCGCGCCGTGGACTTTTTCCCGACGCAGGATCGGCAGACGGGCGCAGGCTTCGTCGGCGCTGAGCAGCTGCATTTCTGGCACTGTGGCTTTGGCGCTGAGGTACTGGTTGTTCAGCTCGGCGGCGTCACCGCTGAAGTCCACGGTCATTTCGCCGCGCGGTGTCAGCAATGGGTGCTCACAGAAACCGCTCGGCGGATGGTCGAAAAACTCACGGCTGGCCAGTGTCAGCGCCCGCACCTGCGGCGTACCGTAGGCGGCGGTGTACAGCGCGGCAGAACGCCCGGTGGAGTGATAGGCCGGGTGCGATTCACGTTCGAGCACGATCACTTTGGCGTGGGGCGACAGCCAGAAACCGGTGGAAGCGCCGGCAATCCCGCCGCCGATGATGATGAAATCTGCCTGGCTCATGAAAGTCTCCAGTTGCTCGCAATATTGGAAAATTCGCTGATCCCCTGTGGGAGCGGGCTTGCTCGCGAAGGCGGTATGTCATTCGGCAAATGCGTTGCCTGATACGGCCTCTTCGCGAGCAAGCCCGCTCCCACAATGGGATTTGTGGTGTTAGTGGGTTAAGAGATAAACCGCATTCGCCAGCGCAATGTCTTCCAGGCCCAGGCCGATTGAACGGAAAAATACGTGACGGTCGTAATCAGGGCGCGGCACTTTCTCGCTGAGCAGGTCGGCGAGGTCACCGACAATCGCAGACTTGTCCCAGCCATGCTGCTCGGTCGCGATCAACATCTCACCGGCCGAGCCCGGCGTGGTCAGCCGATAGTCACAGAACACTTGCATGTCGCTCAGGCTCTGCGGCGGCACCTCATGGGCGCGTGGCGCGTTGGTGCTGATCGAGGTGATCAGCGCCGGTTTGCTCAAGCTGGCCGGGTCGATCACTGGGCCGGCGGACGAGGTGCAGAGCATGATCACGTCCGCGTCTATGTGGGCGACATCGCGGCTGTCGGCAATCTTCACCCCCGGGTAGATCTCTTTCAGCAGCGCCCGGGTTTCAGCGTCTTCCGACAGGCTCGGCGAATACACGCTGATGTTCTGCCAGTCGCGCAGACCTTTCACGTAATGCAGATGCGCCTGAGCAACCTTGCCGCTGCCGATGATCGCCAGCCGTTGGGCATTCAGCGGGGCGAGGGCATCGACAGCAACGGCGGTGGTCGCTGCAGTGCGTGCGCTGGTCAGCTCGCCGGCATCGCAAAGCAACAGCGGTTGGCCGGTTTTCATCGACATCAATAGGGTCCACGCCGTGACCAGTGGCCCTTGCTCGCGGACGATGTACGGCGAGGTCTTGACCCCGTACACGCCATCCTCGGCCAGCACCCCCAGATAATTGATGAAGTCGCCGGCGCCCTGCGGAAACTCCACCAGTTGCTGCGCCGGTTGCACGGCGTGGCCGGCGGCGAGGTCGCGGAACAGTTTGCGCAGGATCTGCGGCACGTCGATGCGCGCCAGCAGCTCGCGGGCCTGGGTGTGGTCGATCACGTAGGGTGTACTGGACATGTCAGGCTCCGCGGTCTGGATATAAACTAATTTGTCCATTATGGACTTTTAGTTGTCTATCGCAAGCGCCTGTTGAAAACGCCGGGCAAAAAAAAGCGCAGTCCGTTGCCGGCTGCGCTTTTTGCGTTACAGATCGCTTACTGCGGCTGCGGACGCTTGCGTTCAACAGCGCGCAACAGGTGCGTCGGTGGTGTTTCGCAGCTGATCTTGCGACCGAGTTTTTCTTCGATCGACGGCAACTGGTAGGAGTCGTCCTCGCCGGCGAAGCTGATCGATACACCGTCGGCGCCCGCGCGACCGGTACGGCCGATGCGGTGCACGTAGTCGTCCGGGACTTCCGGCAGGGTGAAGTTGATCACGTGGCTGATGCCGTCGATGTGGATGCCGCGACCGGCGACATCGGTGGCCACCAGCACGCGGATCTTGCCTTCGCGGAAGCCTTCGAGGGTCTTGATGCGCTTGTGCTGCGGCACGTCGCCGGACAGTTGCGCGGCGTTGATGCCGTCGCGCACCAGACGCTCTTCGATGCGGCGCACTTCATCCTTGCGGTTGGCGAAGACGATCACGCGCTCCCAGCCGTTATCGTTGACCAGGTTGTAGAGCAGTTTGTATTTGTCAGCCGCGGCCACCGCATAGATGTGCTGCTCGACGTTTTCGTTGGCCACGTTGGTGATTTCGATTTCGACGATCGCCGGATCGGTAGTCCATTGCTTGGCCAGGTTCATCACGTCTTCGGTGAAGGTCGCGGAGAACAGCAGGGTCTGACGCTCGGACTTCGGCGGGGTCTGGCGAATGATCTGCCGCACTTGCGGGATGAAGCCCATGTCGAGCATGCGGTCGGCTTCGTCCAGCACCATCACTTCGACCATGTCCAGGTGCACGTCGCCGCGCTGGTTGAAGTCGAGCAGACGGCCCGGGGTGGCGACGAGGATGTCGCAGTGGCGCGCTTCGAGGTGCTTGAGCTGCTTGTCGAAGTCCATGCCGCCAACGAACGTCATGACGTTGAGGCCGGTGTACTTGGTCAGGTCGGCAGCATCCTTGGCGATCTGCACCACCAGCTCACGGGTCGGCGCGATGATCAGTGCACGGGGTTCACCCATGTAGCGTTCTTTCGGCGGCGGCGTCTGCAGCAACTGAGTGATGATCGAGATCAGGAACGCGGCGGTCTTGCCGGTACCGGTCTGCGCGCGGCCGATGGCGTCTTTGCCGGCGAGGGTGAAACCCAGCACCTGCGCCTGGATCGGCGTGCAGTACGGGAAGCCCAGGTCCTGGATGGCGTGCATCAGTTCCGGAGCGAGCTTGAAATCGTGAAAGCGGGTTTTGCCTTCCTGGGGTTCGACGACGAAATCTTCGAGTTTCCAGGGAATGACCGGTGCCTTGGGCTTCGGTTCGCGGCGCGGCCGGGGTGGTTTCGGCGCTTCGGCGCGGACCGGTTCGGTGGCGACGGCAGGTTGCGGCTCAGGCTGGGGTGTCGCTACCGGAGCCGGACGTTCAGCCTTGGGCACATCGCTGCGAGGGCCGGGGGCGTGCGACGGCGCACTGGGGACTGGCGCGAGCTGCTCAGCCTCGCTTTTACCGAACATTTTCTTGAGTGCTTTGAGCACGGTCATCTCATCAATTGGTTAAGGAATGTACGCCGGCCAGTGTAATGCAAGAAACGGGCGCGGCGTAGTGGGATGATCAAAGGGGCGATGCAGCTGAAACGATCAACGCAGGCGTTCGCCCAGCCAGACGCCGATATCACGAATTTCTTCGGGTAACACTTCGTGCTCCATTGGGTATTCCTGCCATGTCACGGTGACACCATGCTTCACCAAATGCTCATAGGCACTGCGCCCCATCGAGTTCTGCACCACGCTGTCGAACTGGCCGTGCAGGCACAGCGCAGGAATACGCTGCTGACTGGCTGAAAGCTCCATCTCGTCAGTGAAGGTCGGGGCGTAGGTGGAGAGGGCAAGTACGCCACCCAACGGACCTTGCCACTTTATATAAGCGGTGTGCAGAACGACGGCGCCGCCTTGGGAAAACCCGGCGAGAAAAATCCGCGAAGCGTCTATTCCGCTGGCGCGCTCCTTTTCGATCAATTCAATGATGCGATCCGCCGACGCTTCCAACTGCTCACGGTCAATCGACCGTGCCGGGCTCATGGCCTTTATGTCGTACCAGCTCGGCATCTCGTAACCACCGTTGATGGTGACGGGCTGGGTTGGCGCTTGCGGCAATACAAAGCGGGTAGTCAGCAGGCTTTCCTGCAGCGCTTCGGCGACCGGCAAGAAGTCATAGCGGTCCGCGCCGAGGCCGTGCAGCCAGATCACGCAGGCGTCTGCAGGCTTTACGGGTTGAAGAATCAGGGGCTCGGTCATGGCTGCTCCAAAAATGTGCGGGCGCTCTCAATAAGTGCGTGATTGAGGTGCGCGTCCGGTCGATCCGTTAAGAAGATGTCGCAAGGCTACAAGTTTTGCTATTGACCTGTCGCGCAATCGCTTCAGCAGGCGGTGTGGTACGGGCTTTGCTATGGAGGATTCTGTACGAAGCGTCCTACGCCTTGCGGTAACACTATCAGTGTACGTCTTGCGACGGGATTGCAAAGAATCCGGTGATGGATGTTCGCCGATGGCCGCTACGGGCAAAGCGAACGTGAAAGGGCTACAGCCCGTTCGGCCGATTGGTGAGAAGTGAGTTGTCCATGATGTGGATTTTCTCCTACTAGACTCATAGCGAAGGTCTTACGTCGGTTGACCCCAAAAAAAGCCAACACGGGTCAACAACGCCTCAAAAGGGTGCGACTGGACTCAAGCTCCGACACAACAAGAGCAAAACTGGAGGTTTGAATGAAGATGTTGAAATCCACTCTGGCGGTCGTGACTGCAGCAGCAGTACTCGGCGTCAGCGGGTTCGCTCAGGCGGGTGCAACCCTGGATGCCGTGCAGAAGAAAGGTTTCGTGCAGTGTGGCGTGAGCGACGGTCTGCCGGGTTTCTCGGTACCGGACGCTTCGGGCAAGATCCTCGGGATCGACGCTGACGTCTGCCGCGCTGTGGCCGCTGCCGTATTCGGCGACGCCAACAAGGTCAAGTTCAGCCAGTTGAACGCCAAGGAGCGCTTCACCGCGCTGCAGTCCGGCGAAATCGACCTGCTCTCGCGCAACACCACCATGACCAGCTCGCGTGACGCCGGCATGGGCCTGAAATTCCCGGGCTTCATCACTTACTACGACGGCGTGGGCTTCCTGGCCAACAACAAGCTGGGCGTGAAAAGTGCCAAGGAACTGGACGGTGCAACCATCTGCATCCAGGCCGGTACCACCACCGAACTGAACGTCTCCGACTACTTCCGCGCCAACGGCCTGAAGTACACCCCGATCACTTTCGACACCTCCGATGAAAGCGCCAAGTCGCTGGAATCCGGTCGTTGCGACGTGCTGACCTCCGACAAGTCGCAGCTGTACGCACAGCGCAGCAAACTGGCTTCGCCAAAAGACTACGTGGTACTGCCGGAAACCATCTCCAAAGAACCACTGGGCCCGGTCGTGCGTAACGGCGACGACGAGTGGCTGGCGATCGTTCGCTGGGTTGGCTACGCGCTGCTGAACACTGAAGAAGCCGGCGTGACGTCGAAAAACGTGCTGGAAGAAGCCAAATCCACCAAGAACCCGGACGTCGCTCGTCTGCTGGGTGCTGACGGTGAATACGGCAAGGACCTGAAACTGCCGAAGGACTGGGTTGTGAAAATCGTTTCGCAGGTCGGTAACTACGGTGAAATCTTCGAGAAAAACCTCGGCAAGAGCACTCCGCTGGAAATCGACCGTGGCCTGAACGCGCTGTGGACCAACGGCGGCATTCAGTACGCACCACCAGTGCGCTAATGGTTCTATCACCCGGCGGGCCAACCGCCGGGTGATGTTCTGTTCCATTTCTTCCGGGGCACTTCATGCAAAATTCAATCGGCGCACCAAAGCAGAGGCTCAGCCTCAGCGATCCGCGAGTGCGTGCGTGGCTGTTTCAGATCATCACCGTCGTGGCGGTGGTCGCCATGGGCTGGTATCTGTTCGATAACACCCAGACCAACCTGCAACACCGGGGCATTACCTCCGGTTTCAGCTTTCTGGAGCGCAGTGCCGGGTTCGGCATCGCTCAGCACCTGATCTCCTACACCGAAGCGGACAGTTACGCTCGGGTGTTCGTGATCGGCCTGCTCAACACCCTGTTGGTGACCTTCATCGGCGTGATCCTGGCGACCCTGCTGGGCTTCATCATCGGTGTGGCGCGGCTGTCGCCGAACTGGATCATCAGCAAACTGGCGACCGTGTACGTGGAAGTGTTCCGCAACATTCCGCCGCTGCTGCAGATCCTGTTCTGGTACTTCGCGGTATTCCTGACCATGCCGGGACCGCGCAACAGCCACAACTTCGGCGACAGCTTCTTCGTCAGCAGCCGTGGCCTGAACATGCCGGCCGCGCAAATGGCTGACGGCTTCTGGGCGTTCTTCATCAGTGTGGTGCTGGCCATCGTCGCCATCGTGCTGATGTGCCGCTGGGCCAACAAGCGTTTCGAAGACACCGGCGTACCGTTTCACAAGTTCTGGACCGGCCTGGCGATCCTGCTGGTGATCCCGACCTTGTGCGCGCTGATCTTCGGTGCACCCCTGCACTGGGAAATGCCGCAACTCAAAGGCTTCAACTTCGTCGGCGGCTGGGTGCTGATCCCGGAACTGCTCGCGTTGACCCTGGCGCTGACCGTGTACACCGCTGCGTTCATCGCGGAAATCGTCCGTTCGGGGATCAAGTCGGTCAGCCATGGCCAGACCGAAGCGGCGCGTTCGCTCGGCCTGCGCAACGGCCCAACCCTGCGCAAGGTGATCATTCCGCAAGCCTTGCGAGTGATCATTCCGCCGCTGACCAGCCAATACCTGAACCTGGCGAAGAACTCGTCGCTGGCCGCCGGTATCGGTTATCCGGAAATGGTTTCGCTGTTCGCCGGCACCGTGCTCAACCAGACCGGTCAGGCCATCGAAGTCATTGCCATCACCATGAGCGTGTACCTGGCGATCAGTATCAGCATTTCCCTGCTGATGAACTGGTACAACAAGCGCATTGCGCTGATCGAGCGGTGAGGAAACGCGCATGACAACCCATACTTTCAAACCCGACATGCCACCGCCGGCCAAGGTCTTCGGCCCGATGGCATGGATACGCGCGAACATGTTTTCCAGCTGGCTCAACACCCTGCTGACCCTGTTTGCGTTTTACCTGATCTACCTGGTGGTACCACCGATCCTCAGTTGGGCGATTCTCGATGCCAACTGGGTCGGCACCACCCGCGCCGACTGCACCAAGGACGGCGCCTGCTGGGTGTTCATTCAGCAGCGTTTCGGCCAGTTCATGTACGGCTACTACCCGACCGGCCTGCGCTGGCGCGTCGACCTGACCGTGTGGCTGGCGGTGATCGGTGTGGCGCCGCTGTTCATCTCGCGCTTCCCGCGTAAAGCGGTGTACGGCCTGAGCTTCCTGGTGATCTACCCGATCGTCGCCTGGTGCCTGCTGCATGGCGGCGTGTTCGGCCTCGACGCCGTGGCGACCAGCCAGTGGGGCGGTCTGATGCTGACCCTGGTCATCGCCACCGTGGGTATCGCTGGTGCCTTGCCGCTGGGGATCATTCTGGCGCTGGGCCGGCGCTCGAACATGCCGGCGATTCGTGTGGTCTGCGTGACCTTCATCGAGTTCTGGCGCGGCGTGCCGTTGATCACGGTGCTGTTCATGTCCTCGGTGATGCTGCCGCTGTTCCTGCCCGAAGGCATGAACTTCGACAAGCTGCTGCGGGCGCTGATCGGGGTGATCCTGTTCCAGTCGGCCTACGTTGCCGAAGTGGTGCGCGGCGGTCTGCAAGCGATCCCCAAAGGTCAGTACGAAGCGGCAGCGGCGATGGGCCTCGGTTACTGGCGCGCCATGGGCCTGGTGATTCTGCCGCAAGCCCTGAAGCTGGTGATCCCGGGCATCGTCAACACCTTCATTGCGCTGTTCAAGGACACCAGCCTGGTGATCATCATCGGCCTGTTCGACCTGCTCAACAGCGTCAAGCAAGCCGCTGCCGACCCGAAATGGCTGGGCATGGCCACCGAAGGCTACGTGTTCGCCGCCCTGGTGTTCTGGATTTTCTGTTTTGGTATGTCGCGCTATTCCATGCATCTGGAACGCAAGCTCGACACTGGCCACAAGCGTTAGGAGTTCTCTGTAAATGAGCGAAGCAATCAAAAAGCCTGTCGGCCCTGAAGGCATTATCCAGATGCAGGGCGTGAACAAGTGGTACGGCCAGTTCCACGTGCTGAAAGACATCAACCTCAACGTCAAACAGGGCGAGCGTATCGTCCTGTGCGGCCCGTCGGGTTCCGGCAAATCGACCACGATTCGTTGCCTCAATCGCCTGGAAGAACACCAGCAGGGCCGCATCGTGGTCGACGGCGTGGAGCTGACCAACGACCTCAAGCAGATCGAAGCGATCCGTCGCGAAGTCGGCATGGTGTTCCAGCACTTCAACCTGTTCCCGCACCTGACCATCCTGCAAAACTGTACGCTGGCGCCGATGTGGGTGCGCAAGATGCCCAAGCGCAAGGCCGAGGAAATCGCCATGCATTATCTGGAGCGCGTACGCATTCCGGAGCAGGCGCACAAGTTTCCGGGGCAACTGTCCGGCGGTCAGCAACAGCGTGTGGCGATTGCCCGTGCGCTGTGCATGAAACCGAAAATCATGCTGTTCGACGAACCGACCTCGGCCCTCGACCCGGAGATGGTCAAAGAGGTGCTGGACACCATGATCGGCCTCGCCGAAGACGGCATGACCATGCTCTGCGTGACCCACGAAATGGGCTTCGCCCGCACCGTGGCCAACCGTGTGATCTTCATGGACAAGGGCGAAATCGTCGAACAGGCGGCGCCGAACGACTTCTTCGACAACCCGCAAAATGACCGTACCAAGCTGTTCCTGAGCCAGATCCTGCATTGATTGCCTGAGAAGCTCGCCTGACAAAAAGCCCTGCCGGTATGCCGACAGGGCTTTTTTCATGGGGGCGAATCAGCCCGCATTTGTTTTGCGTTCAAGTGCCAGGTGCACGGCACGCAGCGCGTTGAGTCGGCCGTGCCCGTAGTAGTGACTGTGGCCGTTTTCGTCGTACTGGCCGCGCGGCCCGTCATTGGGGTGGCCGATCTTGTCGCAGCAATCGGCAAGTATCTGGCGTACCGCAGAGCGATCAAGCTCGGGATTGACGCCGAGCACCAGCGCAGCGATGCCCGCGGCGCCGGGGCAGGCGCTGGAGGTACCGCTGAAGGTGTCGGTGTAGGCCGGCAATGTGGCGGCGGCAAACTTTGCGCTCAAATCAGTGGTACGGATACCCCGGGTCTGCGGGATCGAAGTCGCAGGCTTGAACTTCGGATCGGGGTGTTTCTGATCTCCGCTGGGAAAGCAGCACCAGAGTGACTTGCCATAGTCACTGTAGGCACTGCGCCGGTTCTGATCGTTGCAGGCACCTACCGCAATGACATGGGGGTGGCTGGAATAGCCATCGTTATCGGCGCACTCGTTACCGTTTCCCGCGCCAAAAAAGATCACACAGCCTTTGCCATTGCGGCCCTTGGTGGCGGCGTATTCGATTGCCAGCCGTGTGCTGGCGGCCAGGGGAAACACTTGCGTGTGACGCGGGTCCGCCGGGTCGGCCCAATGCCCTTCAGCCGGCCCCCAGCTGCAGGAAATGACGTCGGCTCCCTGATCGGCCGCCCAGAAAAAGGCGTCGGCCTCCGCGCGGGCTCCCAAGGGTTTGGTGAGTTTCAATGGCATCAGGCTGGCTTTGGGGGCGACACCGCTGGCGCCGTCCTCACCATTGGCGCAAGCGACCCCGGCAGCGGCCGTACCGTGGCGTTCCAGGGCGTTCAGTGGGCGCGGGCCGCCTTTGGCGTTACGTCGGTCAAAGTTCTTTGCACCGACCACTTTGCCTTCTCCGGAAAATTCGGGATGGTCAATATCAAACGCGTCATCGATGACTGCGATGACGATGCCTTCGCCCTGCGCGAGCTCATGCGCGGCTTCGACGTTGGCGCTGGCATCGATTTCAACCTGATAGGTCACGGTGGTTTTCTTCAGGTGCCACTGATTGGCATGGATCGCTCGGCGTTGACCCTGGCGCAGCAGCTCCGGGTGGCAGTACTCGATCTCGTCGCGTTCCAGCCATTCACTCGTGAGGGTGCAGATATCGATGCCATGGGTGGCGGGGTGATGCACAAAAAAGGCATTTTTTGCATACGGCACCTGTTGCTTGATCATCAGGCCCAGCGCTTGAAGTATGACCATGCACTCAGTGGCTTTCAGTGAGTCGATGAACTTCAAAAAGATATTTTCGGTATAGAGCACCGGCTCCTGATTGATGGGATCCACCAGCACGCTGCCCGCGAAGCGCACGTCGGGCAATTCGCGTAGCAGCGCCTTGCGTTGCGATGCGTCCGAGTGTCCAGGCAGTTTGAAAATCTGCACATCAGCGTCCTCGACATGCAGCAACAGCTCGCAACCTTCCAGCGCTGCGTGAGCAGATTCGCAGCAAAGCGTTTGGGCCAACTGCGTTCCCGCGTGGCTGCGGACTGCCAGCAATTGGCGATTTTTCTGCAGAACAAAAGGGCGGTCGTGCTGCTTGCCGAAATTGACTTCTACCATGAGCGTGCTTCTTCCTTTGGATAATGACGGGGCAAAATGCCCCTGGATCAATGTCCAAAGTCTGCAGTCCAGCGTCCGCAAGTGATGTCGGCAGTATTCCTGCGGAATGTGGGAAATCACTTCGCCTGTCAGCGGTTTTTACAACTCGACATGTAGGATTGGTGTCCCGGTTGTTCCTTCCTGCGTGGGGTTGTGTGGGGCGCCGCAGCTGACTAAGATGTCAGAAAATTCATCCTATGATTGGATGAAAGGGCGAATTTCATGACAGACATCTCACCTTTGATCAAGCGATCCCTGGTCGATCAGGCTCTGGATCAGTTGCGTCAGCGCATCAGCGATGGCGTGTGGCAGGTCGGCGAACGGCTGCCGACCGAGCCTGAGCTGTGCGCCGATCTGGGCATCAGCCGCAACACCGTGCGCGAAGCCATGCGCGTGCTGGCGTTTTCCGGGTTGATCGAAATCCGTCAGGGCGACGGCAGTTATTTGCGCGCAGTGGTCGATCCGATGGACACGCTCAAGGCGTTGTCCCGCTGCTCGCTGGAGCAGGCGCGCGAGACCCGGCACATTCTCGAAGTCGAGGCGATTGGCCTGGCCGCGTTGCGCCGCACCGATGAAGATCTCGCCGCATTGCGCGCAGCGCTCGGCACCAGCGGCAGCCACTACCACGGTGATCTCGACACTTACATTGCCTGCGATCTGGTGTTCCACCGCCGTCTGGTGGACGCCGCGCACAACCCCACCCTCAGCGAGTTGTATCGCTATTTCTCCAGCATCGTCGGCGCGCAATTGCGCCAGACGCTGAACATCGTCCCGCGCCGTCAGGAAGTGTTCGACCTGCACATCGAGTTGCTCGATGCCGTCGAACAACGCGACCCGGAACGGGCCAAAGCCATATCGAGGCAGTTGATCAATGAACCTTGAAAGCGAGAAAAACTTTTCAACCCCCAAGCGCACGGCGGAGCTCGAAGAGCTGCTGATCGACGCCGAGGCTGACGACGAACAAGTACAGCAAAGCCATCCGCTGGTGCGCCGGCCGTGGCTGTTGCTGCTGGGGCTGATTCTGGTGGCGCTGAACCTGCGCCCTGCGCTGTCGAGCATGGCGCCGCTGCTCAGCGAAGTGTCGAAAAGCCTTGGTCTGTCTGCGGCTCAGGCCGGTTTGCTGACCACGTTGCCGGTGTTGTGCTTAGGACTGTTCGCGCCGCTGGCGCCGATTCTGGCGCGGCGTTTCGGCGCTGAGCGGGTGGTGCTGGGGATTCTGCTGACCCTGGCCGCCGGGATTATTGTGCGCAGCAACTTCGGTGAGATCGGGCTGTTTGCAGGTAGCGTGCTTGGCGGTGCGAGCATCGGCATTATCGGCGTGCTGCTGCCGGGCATCGTCAAACGCGACTTCGCCAAACACGCCGGAACCATGACCGGCGTGTACACCATGGCCCTGTGCCTGGGCGCCGCGATGGCGGCGGGTTCGACCGTGCCGTTGAGCGAACACTTCGACCACAGCTGGGCACTGGGCCTGGGCTTCTGGGTAATCCCGGCGCTGGTGGCGGCGCTGTTCTGGCTGCCGCAAGTCGGGCAGAAACACGGCGCGCACAACGTCGCCTATCGGGTGAAAGGTCTGCTGCGCGATCCACTGGCGTGGCAAGTGACTTTGTACATGGGCCTGCAATCGTCGCTGGCGTACATCGTGTTCGGCTGGTTGCCGTCGATTCTGATCGGCCGCGGCTTGACTCCGACCCAGGCCGGCCTGGTGCTGTCCTGCTCGGTGATCATCCAGCTCGCCAGCTCCCTGGCTGCGCCGTGGCTGGCGACCCGTGGCAAGGACCAGCGCCTGGCGATCGTGGTGGTGATGGCGCTGACCCTCGGTGGTCTGTTCGGTTGCCTGTATGCGCCGATTGAAGGGCTCTGGGGCTGGGCGATTCTGCTGGGGCTGGGGCAGGGCGGTACGTTCAGTCTGGCGCTGACCCTGATCGTGCTGCGCTCGCGGGATTCGCATGTGGCCGCGAACCTGTCGAGCATGTCCCAGGGCTTCGGCTACACCCTGGCGTCGATGGGGCCGTTCGCGGTCGGCGTGGTGCATGACTGGACCGGCGGCTGGAATGCCGTGGGCTGGATCTTCGGCATCATTGGCACCGGTGCGATCATTGCCGGCCTTGGTGCCGGCCGGGCGCTGTACGTGCAAGTGCAAAGCGAAAAGATCTGACACGGTTCAACTTGTAGGAGTGAGCCTGCTCGCGATAACGGTGTGTCGGTCAACATTGCGCTGACTGATACACCGCTATCGCGAGCAGGCTCACTCCTACAGTGGTTCTGTGTGCGGCTGATATTCGCTTTGCGAATGCCGATAGTGTTTCTGCGATTTGCAGCTTATCGTGCTGGCAATCTGTCCATTTCCGGAGTTTGCCCATGAGCGAAGCCCACGCCGCCCTGATCACTCGCTTCTACCAGGCCTTCCAGCGCCTCGACGCCGAGGCCATGGCCGCCTGCTATACCGACGATGTGGTGTTCAGCGATCCGGCCTTCGGTGAACTGCGCGGGCGCGATGCCGGCGACATGTGGCGCATGCTCACCACCCGCGCCAAGGACTTCTCCCTGACTTTCGACAATGTCCGCGCCGACGAGCGCAGCGGCGGCGCGCACTGGGTGGCGACTTACCTGTTCAGCCAGACCGGCAACGTGGTAATCAACGATATCCAGGCGCGCTTCGTCTTTCGCGACGGCAAGATCTGCGAGCACCACGACCACTTCGACCTGTGGCGCTGGTCGCGTCAGGCCTTGGGTTTCAAAGGCCTGCTGCTGGGCTGGACACCGCTGGTGCGCAACGCCGTCCGGGCGCAGGCGCTGAAAGGTCTGAAGGCATTTCAGGCTACTCGCTGATAAGATCGCGGCCTGTTTCCTACACATCCAGATCCCGAAGTGACCAGCCTCAGCGAAAAACCGGTTGAAGTCGTCGAGCCAGTAAGCAAGTCCTGGTTCGTCTACCTCGTGCGCGCGGCCAACGGTTCGCTGTATTGCGGGATCAGCGACGACCCGGTGCGCCGCTTCGCCAAGCATCAGAGCGGCAAGGGCGCGCGCTTCTTCCTGTCCAGCCCGGCGATGGCGCTGGTCTACACCGAACGTTGCCGCGACAAGAGCGATGCGTTGCGTCAGGAACGCTTGATCAAGAAGCTGCGCAAGAGCGCCAAGGAATGCCTGGTCGCGTCTTATCAATCTGACTGATCGGTTCCCATCAGGCAGATCTGTAGGCTGCTAACCAAATGCACGCTAAGCTGCGGACTCACTTTCTGTGCGGCGGAGCCGAGCATGTCCGAGTTGATTCTGCATCATTACCCGACCTCTCCATTTGCCGAAAAGGCTCGTCTGCTGTTGGGCTTCAAAGGCTTATCCTGGCGCTCGGTGCACATTTCGCCGGTGATGCCCAAGCCGGATCTGACCGCGCTGACTGGCGGCTACCGCAAGACCCCGGTGTTGCAGATCGGCGCCGACATCTATTGCGACACATCGTTGATTGCCCGTCGTCTGGAGCAGGAAAAAGCCCTGCCGGCGTTTTTCCCGGAAGGCCAGGAAATGACCAGCGCCAGCTTCGCCGCTTGGGCCGACTCGGTGGTGTTCCAGCACGCGGTCAGCCTGGTGTTCCAGCCAGAATCGGTGGCGGTGCGTTTCGGCAAGTTGCCGCCGGAAGCGATCAAGGCCTTTATCGCTGACCGTGCCGGGCTGTTCAGTGGCGGCAGCGCCACGCGGCTGTCGGCCGAACAGGCCAAGCATCAGTGGCCAACGCTCATGGCGCGGCTGGAGCAGCAGTTGCAGCGTGAGCAGGGCGACTTCCTGTTCGGTGAGCCGTCGATTGCCGACTTCGCCCTGGCGCATCCACTGTGGTTCCTCAAGGCGACGCACGTCACTGCGCCGTTGGTCGATGAATATCCGGCCGTGACTGCCTGGCTGGGGCGTGTGCTGGGCTTTGGTCATGGTGCCGCGAGTGAGATGACTGCCGAGGAGGCGCTGGAAGTCGCGCGCAGTTCGACGCCGGCGGCGTTGCCGGATGAGCAGTTTGTCGATCCGAACGGTTTCAAGGCCGGGCAGCAGGTGGCGATTGCCGCGACAGATTACGGGGTTGATCCGGTGGTGGGTGAGTTGCTGTTTGCTGGCCGCGAAGAGCTGATCCTGCGCCGCGAAGACCCGCGTGGCGGCGTGGTGCACGTGCACTTCCCGCGCTTTGGATTCCGCATCGAAGCTCGCTGATCAGCAAGTAGCCTCTGCTTGAGGGGAGGGGCGCAATTGTGGTGAGGGGATTTATCCCCGATGGGGCGCGAAGCGCCCCCAAAAAACTGCACGCTTTACCATGCAGATTTTGCGACGGCTTCGCCGCCGATCGGGGATAAATCCCCTCACCACAGAGGAGCTGTGTTATTTCAGGGCAGCGAGGATTTCGTCCGGGTCGAATCCGCGAATCAACGTGCCATTCACGTCGATCAGCGGAATCCCGCGCCCGCCCAGCGCCTCATACGCCTTGCGCGCCTCGGCGTCCTTCTCGATGTCGAATTCCTTGAAAGGAATCCCCTTGCTGTCGAGAAAGCGCCTGGTCTGCTTGCAGTAGCCGCACCAGTCGGTGGCATACAGCACGACACGGGCCTGCGCTCGCGTCTGCTCAGAGACCATCTGCGACGGGTTGAACACCCGCTCGATCTTGCCCCAGTTCTGATAGATCACCACCACCAGCAGAACCAGCGCGACCTTCTTCAGTACATTGCCGAGCATCAGTTGCGGCGCTTGAGCTGATCAGTGAGCGAGGTCGGCAGGCCCTTGATGATCAGGGTGCCAGCCTCTTCGTCGTACTCGATCTTCGAGCCCAGCAGGTGCGCTTCAAAGCTGATCGACAGGCCTTCGGCGCGGCCGGTGAAGCGGCGGAACTGGTTAAGGGTGCGTTTGTCTGCCGGAATCTCCGGCGACAGGCCATAGTCCTTGTTGCGGATGTGATCGTAGAAGGCTTTCGGCCGTTCTTCGTCGATCAGCTCCGACAGCTCTTCCAGGCCCATCGGCTCGCCGAGCTTGGCCTGACTGCTGGCGTAATCGACCAGGGTCTTGGTTTTCTCGCGGGCGGAGTCTTCCGGCAGGTCTTCGCTCTCGACGAAGTCGCTGAAGGCCTTGAGCAGGGTGCGGGTCTCGCCCGGGCCATCGACGCCTTCCTGGCAGCCGATGAAGTCGCGGAAGTATTCCGAAACCTTCTTGCCGTTCTTGCCCTTGATGAACGAGATGTACTGCTTGGACTGCTTGTTGTTCTGCCACTCGGAGACGTTGATCCGCGCCGCCAGGTGCAATTGGCCGAGGTCGAGGTGACGCGACGGGGTCACGTCCAGCTCATCGGTCACCGCCACACCTTCACTGTGGTGCAGCAGGGCGATCGCCAGGTAGTCGGTCATGCCTTGCTGATAGTGGGCGAACAGCACGTGGCCGCCGACCGACAGGTTCGACTCTTCCATCAGCTTCTGCAGATGCTCGACCGCAACCTTGCTGAACGCGGCGAAGTCCTTGCCGCCTTCCATGTATTCCTTCAGCCAGCCGCTGAACGGGAACGCACCGGATTCCGGGTGGAACAGGCCCCAGGCTTTGCCCTGTTTGGCGTTGTAGCTCTCGTTGAGGTCGGCGAGCATGTTCTCGATGGCCGCGGACTCAGCCAGTTCGGAGTCACGGGCGTGCAGAACTGCGGGCGTGCCGTCGGGTTTTTTGTCGATCAGGTGGACGATGCAATGACGGATCGGCATGGGCTTCTCGGCTGGTGGAAGGGAGGAGGGCAGGCTCCCCCGAAAAAGCGCCCAGTGTACCGCAACCACTGGTTTTGGCGCGGGGTGAAGGGCAAATCCGGGGCGGGTGGGTGCCCTTATGCAGTTTTTTACCGATTTAGAGCAATAAACCTGACCAAATGGGTAGCTAGAGGCGGATATTTCCCCGTCTCTGTGCTAGTTTTGCCCGGTCTTACGCGAAGTCACTGCGTTAAGCGTGCAATCAGCATTTGTCAGGTCGAACCAAACCCTGATTTCGGCATCTATAACCCGACTCGTCGTGGTTATCGCCGAGGGTGCCAGATCCAGAAGATCGGGCTCGATGGCTGACACTGCACTCTGCAATCCATATGAATTTGATAGGGAAGGAACACTACATGGCTCTTACTAAAGACCAACTGATCGCCGACATCGCTGAAGCTATCGACGCGCCGAAAACCACCGCGCGTAACGCTCTGGACCAACTGGGCCAAATCGTTGCCGATCAGCTGGAAAACGGCGGCGAAATCACCTTGCCAGGTATCGGCAAGCTGAAAGTGACCGAGCGTCCTGCCCGCACTGGCCGTAACCCTTCGACTGGCGCTGCCATCGAAATCCCTGCCAAGAAAGTGATCAAGCTGGTTGTGGCCAAAGGCCTGACCGACGCTGTGAACAAGTAAGACGCAGCGATAAAAAAACCGTGCACCGGAGCGATCCGGGCACGGTTTTTTTGTGTCTGCGATTTGGCGATGCACCTCGAACCTTTGTAGGAGTGAGCCTGCTCGCGATAGCGGTGTGTCAGTCACCTTGATGTCGGCTGATACACCGCTTTCGCGAGCAAGCCCGCTCCCACAAGTAGCTCAGTGTCAGCGAACCCAGCGCTCGCGACGCCAGATCTGCTGCTCGGACTTGGTCTGGAAGGTCCAGGCCACGAAGCGGCTCTGTTTCTGCCCTTGCGACATCTCCACCACCTGGCTTTCCAGCACGCCGGCCTTCTTCAGCGCGGTTTCGATGGCGGGCAGGTTCGAGGCTTTCGACACCAGCGTGCTGAACCACAGCACCTTGTGCTGGAAGTGCGCGCTCTCGGCGATCAGTTGCGTCACGAAACGCGCTTCACCGCCCTCACACCACAGTTCGGCGGACTGACCACCGAAGTTCAGCACTGGCAGCTTGCGTTTCGGATCGGCCTTGCCCAGTGCGCGCCATTTGCGCTCGCTGCCCTTGGTCGCTTCCTCCATCGAAGCGTGGAACGGCGGGTTGCACATGGTCAGGTCAAAGCGCTCGCCCGGCTCCAGCAAGCCGATCAGGATGTGCTTGCGGTTTTCCTGCTGGCGCAGCTGGATCACCTTGTTCAGCCCGTTGGACTGGACGATGGCCTTCGCGGCAGCCACTGCGGTCGGATCGATTTCCGAACCGAGGAAGTGCCAGCGGTATTCGCTGTTACCGATCAGCGGATAAACGCAGTTGGCGCCCATGCCGATGTCCAGCACGTTGACGATCGCACCGCGCGGCACTTTGCCGTCGTTCATGCTGGCCAGCAGGTCGGCGAGGAAATGCACGTAATCGGCACGGCCCGGGACCGGTGGGCACAGATAATCCGCCGGAATGTCCCAATGCTCGATGCCGTAGAACGACTTGAGCAGCGCCCGGTTGAACACACGCACCGCATCGGGGCTGGCGAAGTCGATGCTTTCCTTGCCGTACGGGTTGGTGATCACGAACTTCGCCAGTTCCGGCGTGGTCTTGATCAGCGCCGGGAAGTCATAGCGACCCTGGTGGCGATTGCGCGGGTGCAGGCTGGCCTTTTCACGCGGCTCGACGGCTTTGGCCGGGGTCGCGGCATCAGGCTTCTTGCGCGCAGGTTTGGGTGTGCGGGGGGCGTTCATGGGTGTGATCGATTCGGGTATGGCTGAAAGTGGCGGGTATTGTCCCACATCTAAAGGCAACACCGTTCAAACTGTGGGAGCGGGCTTGCTCGCGAAAGTGGTGTGTCCGCCAACACATAGGTTGAATGACACACCGCATTCGCGAGCAGGCTCGCTCCCACAGGGGATTCGTGGCGATTCTTGAATAAAAAAGGGAGGCCTTTGCGGGCCTCCCTTTTTCATTGCGGCTTGCCCTTACAGGCTGGAAATCCGCGCGTGCTGCTCGGCCAGTTTGCCCAGGGCCTGTTCAGCCTCGGCCAGTTTGGCGCGTTCCTTCTCGATGACTTCGGCCGGGGCCTTGTCAACGAAACCGGCGTTCGACAGCTTGCCGCCAACCCGCTGGACTTCGCCCTGCAGACGCAGGATTTCCTTATCCAGACGTGCCAGCTCGGCGCCCTTGTCGATCAGACCGGCCATCGGCACCAGCACTTCCATCTCGCCAACCAGCGCGGTGGCGGACAGCGGCGCCTCTTCGCCGGCGGCGAGTACGGTGATCGATTCCAGACGCGCCAGTTTCTTCAGCAGCGCTTCGTTTTCGGTCAGGCGACGCTGATCTTCAGCGCTGACGTTCTTCAGGTAGATCGGCAGCGGTTTGCCCGGGCCGATGTTCATTTCGCCACGGATGTTGCGCGTGCCGAGCATCAGACCCTTGAGCCATTCGATGTCGTCTTCGGCGGCCGGATCGATGCGCTCCTCGTTGGCCACCGGCCAAGGTTGCAGCATGATCGTCTTGCCCTGAATGCCGGCCAGCGGCGCGATGCGCTGCCAGATTTCTTCAGTGATGAACGGCATGAACGGGTGCGCCAGACGCAGCGCCACTTCCAATACGCGCACCAGGGTGCGACGGGTGCCGCGCTGACGCTCGACCGGAGCGTTTTCGTCCCACAGCACTGGCTTGGACAGTTCCAGGTACCAGTCGCAGTACTGGTTCCAGATGAACTCGTACAGCGCTTGCGCGGCGAGGTCGAAACGGAACTGATCCAGTTGACGGGTCACTTCGGCTTCGGTGCGTTGCAGTTGCGAGATGATCCAGCGATCCGCCAGCGACAGCTCATAGGCTTCGCCGTTCTGGCCGCAGTCTTCGCCCTTGTCCAGAACATAACGCGCGGCGTTCCAGATCTTGTTGCAGAAGTTGCGATAGCCTTCGACGCGGCCCATGTCGAACTTGATGTCGCGACCGGTGGACGCCAGCGAGCAGAAGGTGAAGCGCAGGGCGTCGGTGCCGTAGCTGGCGATGCCGTCGGCGAACTCGTCGCGGGTCTGCTTCTCGATCTTCTTCGCCAGTTTCGGCTGCATCATGCCGGAGGTGCGTTTCTGCACCAGGGCTTCCAGCTCGATACCGTCGATGATGTCCAGCGGGTCCAGGACGTTGCCCTTGGACTTGGACATCTTCTGGCCCTGGCCATCACGCACCAGGCCGTGCACATAAACGGTCTTGAACGGTACTTGCGGGGTGCCGTCCTCGTTCTTGATCAGGTGCATCGTCAGCATGATCATCCGGGCAACCCAGAAGAAAATGATGTCGAAACCGGTGACCAGCACGTCGGTGGAGTGGAATTTTTTCAGGAACTCGGTCTTTTCCGGCCAACCGAGGGTGGAGAACGTCCACAGCCCCGAACTGAACCAGGTGTCGAGCACGTCGTTGTCCTGTTGCAGCGCAACGTCCGGGCCGAGGTTGTGCTTGGCCCGCACTTCGGCTTCGTCGCGACCGACGTAGACCTTGCCCGACTCGTCGTACCAGGCCGGAATCCGATGGCCCCACCACAGCTGACGGCTGATGCACCAGTCCTGGATGTCGCGCATCCACGAGAAGTACATGTTTTCGTACTGCTTCGGCACGAACTGGATACGGCCGTCTTCAACGGCAGCAATCGCCGGCTCAGCCAGCGGCTTGGTGGAAACGTACCACTGGTCGGTCAGCCACGGCTCGATCACGGTGCCGGAACGGTCGCCTTTCGGCACTTTCAGGTTGTGATCGTCGACGCTGACCAGAAGGCCGGCGGCGTCGAACGCCGCGACGATCTGCTTGCGCGCTTCGAAACGCTCGAGACCGGCGTACTGGGCCGGGATCTGGCCATCGATGCTGTCGTTCAACGTGCCGTCGAGGTTGAACACCTGGGCTGCGGGCAGCACGTTGGCGTTCTTGTCGAAGATGTTCAGCAGCGGCAGGTTGTGGCGCTTACCGACTTCGTAGTCGTTGAAATCGTGGGCCGGGGTGATCTTCACGCAACCGGTGCCGAACTCTGGATCGCAGTAATCGTCGGCGATGATCGGGATGCGGCGGCCAACCAGTGGCAGCTCGACAAACTTGCCGATCAGGGCTTTGTAGCGTTCGTCGTTCGGGTTAACCGCGACGGCGGAGTCGCCGAGCATGGTTTCCGGACGGGTGGTCGCGACGATCAGGAAATTGTTGCCTTCAGCGGTTTTCGCGCCGTCGGCCAGCGGGTACTTGAGGTTCCACAGGAAACCTTTCTCGTCGTGGTTTTCCACTTCGAGGTCGGAAATCGCCGTGTGCAACTTGGTGTCCCAGTTGACCAGACGCTTGCCGCGGTAGATCAGGCCGTCTTCGTGCAGGCGTACGAAGGCTTCTTTAACCGCTTCCGAGAGACCGTCGTCCATGGTGAAGCGCTCGCGGCTCCAGTCCACGGACGAACCGAGGCGGCGGATCTGACGGCTGATGTTGCCGCCGGACTGATCCTTCCACTCCCAGACTTTCTCGAGGAATTTCTCGCGGCCCAGGTCGTGGCGGTTCTGGCCGGTGGCTTCCAGTTGACGCTCCACCAGCATCTGCGTGGCGATACCGGCGTGGTCGGTGCCCGGCTGCCACAGGGTGTTGCGACCCTGCATGCGGCGGAAACGGATCAGGGCGTCCATGATCGCGTTGTTGAAACCGTGACCCATGTGCAGGCTGCCGGTGACGTTCGGCGGCGGGATCATGATGGTGTAGGAATCGCCCGCGCCTTGCGGTGCGAAATAGTTCTCGGACTCCCAGGTGTTGTACCAGGAAGTTTCAATGGCGTGCGGCTGGTAGGTCTTATCCATGCGCGGCGGGACCCTATTGGCATTTATTCAGGAAAAGCCGGGAAGTATAGCGGGGCATGGGGCCGAGGGCGAGCGGGGGAGGTAGTGCGCGGTTCAAATGTGGGAGCGGGCTTGCTCGCGAATTCGGTGTGTCAGCCAGCGATGATGGTGCCTGACATACCGCATTCGCGAGCAAGCCCGCTCCCACAGGGGATTTGTGGTTATTCGTATTGGCTCAAAAGCCGTTCCATCCGCGCCTCGAGGCGGCGTTTGATTTCGGTTTCGATGTGCGGCGCGAAGTCGTCGATCACGTCCTGCATGATCAATTGCGCGGCGGCGCGCAGTTCGCTATCGAGGTGCAGCAGGGCGTCCGGGCCTTTATCCACAGGTGCTGCCGGTTTGGCAGCAGGCACCGGGGCCGGAGCTTGGGGCGGTTCGATGGCGGGCGGCGTGGCGTCGACGGCCTCGAACAGCATCGGAATCTGTTCCTGTTCACCGTCATCGACCGTGTCGGTCAGCAGTGGCGGTTGCAGGTTGTCATCGCCGAGCAACTGGCGGATCGATTCGAGATCGTCCAACAGGTGTGCAGGCTTTTGCAGCGGTTTTGGAGTGTCCATCGGCGTACTCAGAGTCGCTGTAAACGGTGATCTTGCAGAGGATAGCCCTGTTCGCGGTAGAAACGGAAACTCTCCCGTGCCGCCGCGCGAATCGCCGGATCTTCCACCACCACTTCCGCCACGCGGGCGAATTGGCTGGCGAAAGCCGGGACTTTCAGGTCGAGGTTGACCAGCAGATCCTGATGCTCGCCGCAGTCAGCGCCCAGTCCCAGCACGATCAAACCATCCGGCTCGCTCTCGGCAGGGCCGTGCGGCACGAACGTTTCGCCCTTGAACGCCCACAGGCGCGCATCGAGATCGCCACGCTGAGCAGCATCGCTGCAATGCAGGTAGATGCGGTGGCCCATGCGCCAGGCTTTCTCGGTGAGCTTGCAGGCAAAGTCCAGGCGAGCCGAAGGATCGGCGCTGGGCAGGATATAGAAGTCGACTTTGGTCATTGCGGTTCCCTGAGCCTTGAGCGGCGTCACCGCAAAGTGACGCCGCCCAGGTTCATCGGTTTCAGGCTTTGGCGCGGTCCAGCAGGTATTGGGTCAGCAGCGGAACCGGACGGCCGGTGGCGCCCTTGTCCTTGCCGCCGCTGGTCCACGCGGTGCCCGCGATGTCCAGGTGCGCCCAGTTGAGGTTCTTGGTGAAGCGCGACAGGAAGCACGCGGCGGTGATGGTGCCGGCCTTCGGCCCGCCAATGTTGGCGATGTCGGCGAACGGGCTGTCCAGTTGTTCCTGGTATTCGTCGAACAGCGGCAGTTGCCAGGCGCGGTCGTCAGCAGCCTTGCCAGCGCTGAGCAGTTGCTCGATCAGTTCGTCGTTATTGCCCAGCAGGCCGGAAGTGTGTGCACCGAGTGCAACCACACAGGCACCGGTCAGGGTGGCGATGTCGATCACTGCTTGTGGCTTGAAGCGCTCGGAGTAGGTCAGGGCGTCGCACAGCACCAGACGGCCTTCGGCGTCGGTGTTGAGGATTTCCACGGTCTGGCCGCTCATGGTGGTGACGATGTCGCCCGGACGCGAAGCATTGCCGCTCGGCATGTTTTCGGCGCAGGCGAGGATGCACACCAGGTTGATCGGCAGTTTCAGTTCGAGCACGGCACGCAGGGTACCGAACACGGAGGCCGCGCCACCCATGTCGTACTTCATTTCGTCCATGCCGGCGCCCGGCTTGAGGCTGATGCCGCCGGTGTCGAAGGTGATGCCTTTACCGACCAGCGCGTAAGGCTTCTCGGACTTCTTGCCTCCGTTGTATTGCATGACGATCAGGCGCGGCGGCTGGGCGCTGCCCTGGCCGACGGCGTAGAACGAGCCCATGCCCAGGGATTTGATCTTCTTCTCGTCGAGGACTTCGACTTTCAGATCCTTGAACTCTTTGCCGAGGTTCTTCGCTTGCTCGCCGAGGAACGTCGGGTGGCAGATGTTCGGCGGCAGGTTGCCCAGGGTGCGGGTGAAGGCCATGCCGTTGGCGATTGCCGTAGCGTGGTTCACGGCGCGCTGCACTTCGGCCTGCGCAGCCTTGATGGTCAGCAGGGTGATTTTCTTCAGGGCGCGCGGTTCGGCTTTCTGGCTCTTGAACTGGTCGAAGGTGTATTCGCCGTCCACTAGGGTTTCCGCCAGCAGACGGATCTTGCCGTAGCTGTCGCGGTTCTTGACGATGATTTCATCCAGGGCCAGCACGGCATCGCTGCCACCCAGACCTTTCAGGGTGTTGAGGATGCCAGCCACGATTTTACGGAACGGACGGTCGCCCAGTTCTTCATCCTTGCCCGCGCCGACCAGCAGCACGCGCTCGGCTTTCAGGTTCGGCAGGCTGTGCAGCAGCAGGCTCTGACCGACCTTGCCGGCCAGATCGCCACGCTTGAGCACGGCGCTGATCGCGCCACCGCTCAGCTCGTCGACCTGTCTGGCGGCGACGCCGAGTTTGCGGCCTTCGCCGACGGCAACCACCAGGGTGGCGGTTTTCAACGTTTCTGGGCTAACGCTTTTTACAACCAGTTCCATGTCCGGATCCCTGAATGAATGGTCAACACACAGGCGTTCGACGGTGTCCGCAGTCGCCTGCTTATAGATAGAAGAGGCGCAGGTCTGTGCCTGCGACGAAGGCGGCAGTTTGAACCTCGCTCACCGCGCCTGACAACCCTCGGTTGTGCGATCTTCAACGGAATCTACGCTTGGGTGAGTGTGCGCAGTGACAGGCGCCCTCAATCACAGGATAATGCCGCATCTTTTTTCGACGGCTCTGCCTTGCGGGTCGCTCGAAACGTTTGCTTGTTTGGCCGCCTTAGCCTGACAACCCTGGAGTGTCTGGTTTGATCGTCTTCCGTTATCTGTCCCGTGAAGTAATGTTGACCCTGAGCGCCGTCAGCGCCGTGCTGCTGGTCATCATCATGAGCGGTCGCTTCATCAAATACCTTGCCCAGGCCGCTGCGGGCCAACTCGATCCGGGATCGCTGTTCCTGATCATGGGTTACCGTCTGCCGGGTTTCATGCAACTGATCCTGCCGTTGGGTCTGTTTCTCGGGATCCTGCTGGCTTACGGCCGGTTGTACCTCGAAAGCGAAATGACCGTGCTCTCGGCCACCGGCATGAGTCAGCAGCGTCTGCTGCGCATGACCCTGTTCCCGGCGACGCTGGTGGCACTGGTGGTGGCGTGGCTGAGCCTGAGTCTGGCCCCGCAGGGCGCCAACCAGTTCCAGCTGCTGCTGAACAAGCAGGACGCCCTGACCGAATTCGATACCCTCGAACCTGGCCGTTTCCAGGCGTTGCGAGACGGCACTCGGGTGACCTACACCGAAAGCCTGACCGACGATCGCGTCAACCTCGGTGGCGTGTTCATCTCGCAGAAAAACCTCGGCTCCGATCAGAAGGACCGCGGGATTTCCGTGCTGGTGGCCGAAAAAGGCCGCCAGGAAGTTCACTCGGACGGCAACCGCTATCTGATCCTGCACAACGGCTATCGCTATGACGGCAGCCCGGGTCAGGCCGATTACCGCGCGATCAAATACGACACCTACGGCGTATTGCTGCCAAAACCTGATGCCAGTGACGAAGTCACCGACCGTGACGCGATCCCGACTTCGACCCTGCTGGGCGCCGACGACGAGCGTTCCAAGGCCGAACTGCAATGGCGGATTTCCCTGCCGTTGCTGGTGTTCATCGTGACCCTGATGGCGGTGCCGCTGTCGCGGGTCAATCCGCGTCAGGGCCGTTTCCTGAAGCTGCTGCCGGCGATTCTTCTTTATATGGCTTACCTGACCATCCTGATTGCCGCCCGCGGCGCCCTCGAAAAAGGCAAGATTCCAGCGGCGCTGGGACTGTGGTGGGTGCACGGGATCTTCCTGGTCATCGGTCTCGGCCTGCTGTACTGGGAGCCGTTGCGCCTGAAGCTGGCCAGCCGTCGCAGCGCTGCGCTGGAGGTGGCCCGTGGTTAAACTCGACCGCTACATCGGCAGCAGCGTATTCGTGGCGATCATCGCCGTGCTGGCGATCATTCTGGGTCTGGCGACCCTGTTTGCCTTCATCGACGAGATGAGCGACGTCAGCGATACCTACACGCTGGCCGACGTGCTGAGCTTCGTCCTGCTCACCGCGCCGCGTCGCCTGTACGAAATGCTGCCGATGGCCGCGCTGATCGGCTGTCTGATCGGCCTCGGCAGTCTGGCCAGCAGCAGCGAACTGACGGTCATGCGTGCCGCGGGTGTGTCCATCGGGCGCATCGTCTGGGCCGTCATGAAACCGATGCTGGTGCTGATGCTGGCTGGCGTGCTGATCGGCGAATACGTGGCCCCGGCCACCGAAAGCATGGCCCAGGCCAATCGCTCGCTGGCGCAAGGCAGCGGCGACGCGCAGAGCGCCAAGCACGGCATGTGGCACCGTCAGGGTGAGGAGTTCATCCATATCAACGCCGTGCAACCCGACGGCCTGTTGTATGGCGTGACCCGCTATCACTTCGACAAAGAGCGCCACCTGCTCAGCTCCAGCTTCGCCAAGCGTGCGGAGTTCGACGGCAAGCGCTGGCTGCTCAGCGACGTGACCACCACGGTGTTCCACGAGCGCAGCACCGAAGTGGTGAATGCGCCGAGCGAGGAGTGGGACGTGTCGCTGAGCCCGCAACTGCTCAATACGGTGGTGATGGCGCCTGAGTCGCTGTCGATTTCCGGTCTGTGGGGCTACATCCACTATCTAGCGGATCAGGGCCTGAGCAATGGCCGCTATTGGCTGGCATTTTGGGTCAAGGTGTTGCAGCCACTGGTCACCGCCGCGCTGGTGCTGATGGCGATCTCCTTCATCTTCGGTCCGTTGCGTTCGGTCACCCTCGGTCAGCGAGTGTTCACCGGTGTGCTGGTGGGCTTCACCTTCCGCATCGTCCAGGATCTGCTTGGCCCATCGAGCCTGGTGTTCGGTTTCTCGCCGCTGTTCGCGGTGCTGGTGCCGGCCACGGTCTGTGCGCTGGCGGGTGTGTGGTTGCTGCGACGGGCCGGCTGATGGCCGCGTTGTTGCCAACGCTTTAACCGCGAAAACGCCTCGGTCGACAGATCGGGGCGTTTTCGTATGCAATCGGGGTGACAGGCGAACGTGACGCTTGCGCCGTGTATCAGGTACAATTCCCGGCTATTTTTCGGCGGGCCAAGCCTGCAGCCTTTTTGAGTGTTGATCCGTGAGTGATTTGAGTCATATCCGCAATTTCTCCATCATCGCCCACATTGACCATGGCAAGTCGACGCTGGCTGACCGTTTCATCCAGATGTGCGGTGGCCTGGCCGAGCGTGAAATGGAAGCCCAGGTACTGGATTCCATGGATCTGGAGCGCGAACGCGGGATCACCATCAAGGCCCACAGCGTTACCCTCTATTACAAAGCCAAAGATGGCGTCACCTACCAGCTGAACTTCATTGACACCCCGGGCCACGTCGACTTCACCTACGAAGTCAGCCGTTCCCTGGCCGCGTGTGAAGGGGCGTTGCTGGTGGTCGATGCCGGTCAGGGTGTTGAAGCCCAGTCCGTGGCCAACTGCTACACCGCCATCGAGCAAGGCCTCGAGGTCATGCCGGTGCTGAACAAGATCGACCTGCCACAGGCCGAGCCGGACCGCGTCAAGGACGAGATCGAGAAGATCATCGGCATCGACGCCACCGACGCCGTCACCTGCAGCGCCAAGACCGGCCTGGGTGTCGACGAAGTGCTCGAGCGTCTGGTCGCGACCATTCCTGCGCCGACCGGCAACATCGAAGATCCGCTGCAAGCGCTGATCATCGACTCCTGGTTCGACAACTACCTGGGCGTTGTCTCCCTGGTGCGCGTGCGTCATGGCCGCGTGAAGAAGGGCGACAAGATCCTGGTGAAATCCACCGGCAAGATCCACCTGGTCGACAGCGTTGGTGTATTCAACCCGAAGCACACCGCTACCGCTGACCTCAAGGCTGGCGAAGTGGGCTTCATCATCGCCAGCATCAAGGACATTCACGGTGCACCGGTCGGTGACACCCTGACCCTGAGCTCGACTCCGGATGTACCGGTTCTGCCCGGTTTCAAACGCATTCAGCCACAGGTTTACGCCGGTCTGTTCCCGGTCAGCTCCGACGACTTCGAGGACTTCCGTGAAGCGCTGCAGAAACTGACCCTGAACGACTCGTCGCTGCAGTACACCCCGGAAAGCTCCGACGCACTGGGCTTCGGCTTCCGTTGCGGGTTCCTCGGCATGCTGCACATGGAGATCATCCAGGAGCGCCTCGAGCGCGAATACGACCTGGATCTGATCACCACCGCGCCAACGGTAATTTTCGAGCTGGTGCTGAAAACCGGTGAAACGATTTACGTCGACAACCCATCCAAGCTTCCCGATGTGTCGGCCATCGAAGACATGCGCGAGCCGATCGTGCGGGCCAACATTCTGGTTCCGCAGGAACACCTGGGTAACGTCATCACCCTGTGCATCGAGAAACGCGGCGTACAGGTCGACATGCTGTTCCTCGGCAATCAGGTCCAGGTGACCTACGACCTGCCGATGAACGAAGTGGTCCTGGACTTCTTCGACCGTCTCAAATCCACCAGCCGCGGCTATGCTTCGCTGGATTACCATTTCGATCGTTACCAATCGGCTAATCTGGTGAAACTGGACGTGCTGATCAACGGTGACAAGGTCGACGCCCTGGCGTTGATCGTGCACCGTGACAATTCGCACTTCAAAGGTCGCCAGTTGACCGAGAAGATGAAAGAACTGATTCCTCGTCAGATGTTCGACGTGGCGATCCAGGCGGCCATTGGCGGTCAGATCGTTGCCCGGACAACCGTCAAGGCACTCAGAAAGAACGTATTGGCCAAATGCTACGGCGGTGACGTAAGCCGTAAGAAAAAGCTGCTTGAAAAGCAAAAGGCCGGTAAGAAACGCATGAAGCAGGTCGGCAACGTGGAAATTCCACAAGAAGCCTTCCTTGCCGTGCTCAGGTTGGAATAGTCAGGTCCTATGTCACTAAATTTCCCGCTGTTGCTGGTCATCGCCGTGTTGGTCTGCGGCCTGTTGGCGTTGCTCGATCTGCTGTTCCTGGCGCCGCGCCGGCGTGCTGCCATTGCCTCTTATCAAGGCAGTGTCAGCCAGCCCGAGCCCGTGGTGGTCGAGAAGCTGAACAAAGAGCCGTTGCTGGTTGAATACGGCAAGTCGTTCTTTCCGGTGCTGTTCATCGTGCTGGTGCTGCGTTCGTTCCTGGTGGAACCGTTCCAGATCCCGTCCGGCTCGATGAAACCGACTCTGGACGTGGGCGACTTCATTCTGGTGAACAAGTTTTCTTACGGGATCCGCCTGCCGGTGATCGACAAGAAAATCATCGAAGTCGGTGATCCGCAGCGTGGCGATGTGATGGTGTTCCGCTACCCGAGCGACCCGAACGTCAACTACATCAAGCGTGTAGTCGGCCTGCCGGGCGACACGGTGCGTTACACCGCCGACAAGCGTCTGTTGGTCAATGGCGAGTCGATTGCCGAGCAACTGGTCGGCTCCGAGCCGGGCACGCTGGGCAGCGCGGAACTCTACAAGGAAAAACTCGGCGCTGCCGAGCACCTGATCCGCAAGGAAATGAGCCGCTACCGCGCTACGCCGGACCATACCTGGACCGTGCCGGCCGGGCACTACTTCATGATGGGCGACAACCGCGACAACTCCAACGACAGTCGCTACTGGGATGACCCGAACATTCCCAAGGATCTGCTGGGCATGGTTCCCGACCAGAATATCGTCGGCAAAGCCTTCGCTGTCTGGATGAGCTGGCCGGAACCGAAACTCAGCCACCTGCCGAATTTCTCGCGGGTTGGCCTGATCAAGTAATCAATCACGGCGCTGTTGACCACAGCGCCGAATGCATTTCTGGAGTCGACACAAATCGGCACCAGGGCATGAAGCCACGATATTCAGGACGTCATTTTTGAACACAGCGTTAATTGTCCCAGGCCTGCGCCGTACCCCGGCGATGGCAGTGGAATCCAGCCACGAACTCAGCGTGGGTAAACCGTGAGCGTTTCTCTAAGCCGTCTCGAGCGCCAGCTCGGTTACACCTTCAAGGATCAGGAGCTGATGCTGCTGGCCCTCACGCACCGCAGCTTTGCCGGGCGTAACAACGAACGCCTGGAATTCCTCGGCGATGCCATCCTCAACTTCGTCGCTGGCGAGGCGCTGTTCGATCGCTTCCCGCTGGCCCGCGAAGGCCAGTTGTCGCGTTTGCGCGCACGTTTGGTGAAGGGTGAGACACTGGCGGTGCTGGCCCGTGGTTTCGACTTGGGCGACTACCTGCGTCTGGGCTCGGGCGAACTGAAAAGCGGTGGCTTCCGTCGCGAATCGATTCTGGCCGATGCCCTCGAAGCGCTGATCGGTGCGATCTACCTCGATGCCGGCATGGACGTCGCTCGCGAGCGCGTACTGGCCTGGCTGGCCGGTGAGTTCGAAGGCCTGACGCTGGTCGACACCAACAAGGATCCCAAGACCCGTCTGCAGGAACATCTGCAATCGCGCGGTTGCGAACTGCCACGCTACGAAGTGGTGGATATCCAGGGTGAGCCGCACTGCCGTACCTTCTTCGTCGAGTGCGAAGTGGTCTTATTGAATGAAAAAAGCCGAGGTCAGGGTGTGAGCCGTCGTATTGCCGAACAGGTAGCGGCCGCCGCAGCACTGATTGCCCTGGGCGTGGAGAATGGCAATGACTGATACAAACGCAACTCGCTGTGGCTACGTTGCCATCGTCGGCCGTCCCAACGTCGGCAAATCGACGTTGCTGAACCACATCCTCGGCCAGAAGCTCGCGATCACCTCGCGCAAGCCGCAGACCACCCGTCACAACATGCTCGGGATCAAGACCGAGGGTGACGTGCAGGCGATCTACGTCGACACCCCCGGCATGCACAAGGGTGGCGAAAAGGCCCTGAACCGCTACATGAACAAAACCGCTTCGGCAGCATTGAAAGACGTCGACGTGGTGATCTTCGTGGTTGATCGCACCAAGTGGACCGAAGAGGACCAGATGGTGCTGGAGCGCGTGCAGTACGTGACCGGCCCGCTGATCGTCGCGCTGAACAAGACCGACCGCATCGAAGACAAGGCCGAGCTGATGCCGCACCTGTCGTGGTTGCAGGAACAGCTGCCGAACGCGCAGATCATCCCGATTTCCGCGCAGCACGGGCACAACCTCGACGCGCTGGAAAAGGTCATCGCCGATCACCTGCCGGAGAACGATCACTTCTTCCCGGAAGACCAGATCACCGACCGTAGCAGCCGTTTCCTCGCCGCCGAACTGGTGCGCGAGAAAATCATGCGTCAGATGGGCGCCGAGCTGCCGTACCAGATCACCGTCGAGATCGAAGAGTTCAAGCAGCAGGGCAAGACCCTGCACATCCACGCGCTGATCCTCGTCGAGCGTGACGGGCAGAAGAAGATCATCATTGGTGACAAGGGCGAGCGCATCAAACGCATCGGCACCGAAGCGCGCAAGGACATGGAGCTGCTGTTCGACTCCAAGATCATGCTCAACCTGTGGGTCAAGGTGAAGGGCGGCTGGTCCGACGACGAGCGTGCTTTGCGTTCGCTGGGTTACGGCGACCTGTAAGCAGCGGTTTTCCGAGACACCGGAGAACCCCCTGTGGGAGCGGGCTTGCTCGCGAATGCGCAGTGTCAGTCGACCTATGCTTTGACTGATTCAGCGCTTTCGCGAGCAAGCCCGCTCCCACAGTAGTTTTGGGTTGTGAGTAAAACCGCGTTTCTTCATCGAGAACTCCATGTCGCAAACCCCACCTCCCGCCCAACTCGCCTACGTCCTGCATTCGCGCGCCTACCGCGAAACCAGCGCGCTGGTCGACTTCCTCACGCCGCAAGGGCGGCTGCGGGCGGTGTTGCGCAGTGCGCGGGGCAAGGCCGGGACACTGGCGCGGCCGTTCGTGCCGCTGGAAGTCGAGTTTCGTGGCAAGGGTGAACTGAAGAATGTCGGGCGCATGGAAAGTGCCGGCAATGCGACCTGGATGGTCGGTGAGGCGCTGTTCAGTGGCCTCTATCTCAATGAGCTGCTGATCCGCCTGCTGCCTGCCGAAGACCCGCACCCGGCGGTGTTCGACCATTACGCTGCAACACTGCTGGCCCTGGCCGAGGGTCGCCCGTTGGAGCCGCTACTGCGTTCTTTCGAATGGCGCCTGTTGGACGATCTCGGTTACGGCTTCTCCCTGAATACCGATATCCACAGCGAACCGGTCGCGCCGGACGGTCTGTATCGTCTGCAAGTGGACGCCGGACTTGAGCGGGTGTTTCTGTTGCAGCCGGGCTTGTTCAACGGCACCGAGCTGCTGGCCATGGCCGAAGCCGACTGGACCGCGCCCGGCGCACTGTCGGCGGCCAAGCGGCTGATGCGTCAGGCACTGGCCGTGCACTTGGGCGGTCGCCCCCTCGTCAGCCGCGAGCTATTTCGCAAGCCCTGATATGCTGTGCGCCGAATCTTTCCCTTCAGGAGCGCATCCGTGACCACCAGCAATCGCATTCTTCTTGGCGTGAACATCGACCACGTCGCCACCCTGCGTCAGGCCCGTGGCACACGCTACCCGGATCCGGTCAAGGCAGCGCTGGACGCGGAAGAGGCGGGCGCCGATGGCATCACCGTGCACCTGCGCGAAGACCGCCGGCACATTCAGGAGCGCGACGTGCTGCTGCTCAAGGATGTGCTGCAGACCCGCATGAATTTCGAAATGGGCGTCACCGAAGAAATGATGGCGTTCGCTGAACGCATCCGTCCGGCGCACATCTGCCTGGTCCCGGAAACCCGTCAGGAACTGACCACTGAAGGCGGTCTGGATGTAGCGGGGCAGGAAGAACGCATCAGGGCAGCGGTCGAGCGCCTGTCGAAGATCGGCAGCGAGGTGTCGCTGTTCATCGATGCTGACGAGCGCCAGATCGCTGCGTCGAAGCGCGTCGGTGCGCCGGCCATCGAACTGCACACCGGGCGTTACGCCGATGCCGAAACCCCGACTGAAGTTGCTGAAGAGCTGAAGCGTGTGGCGGACGGTGTGGCGTTTGGTCTGGCGCAGGGCCTGATCGTCAACGCCGGGCATGGCCTGCATTATCACAACGTCGAAGCCGTGGCGGCGATCAAAGGCATCAACGAATTGAACATCGGCCATGCACTGGTGGCGCATGCGTTGTTCGTGGGCTTCAAGTCAGCTGTTTCCGAGATGAAAACGCTGATTCTGGCGGCCGCCAAGCACTAAGCAACACCCCAGAACCCAATGTGGGAGCGGGCTTGCTCGCGAAGGCGGTGTATCAGTCAAAGAATATGTCGACTGACACACCGCCTTCGCGAGCAAGCCCGCTCCCACATTGGATTTATGCTGTTGGTTAGAGCGGGGCAGGCTCTTGAGCCGGTTTTGACTTGTCGATACCGGGCACATGCAGATTGCCCTCGGCCACCTGATCGCCTTCAAGCTGCGGCTGGGTCACCCAGGTCAGGATGTCGTAGTAGCGACGGATGTTCGCCACGAAATGCACCGGCTCGCCGCCCCGGGCGTAGCCGTAGCGGGTCTTGCTGTACCACTGTTTCTGCGACAGGCGCGGCAGCATCTTCTTCACGTCCAGCCACTTGTCCGGGTTCAGGCCTTCGCGGGACGCCAGTTTGCGTGCGTCATCGAGGTGACCGCTGCCGACGTTGTACGCCGCCAGGGCAAACCAGGTGCGATCCGGCTCCTGAATCGATTCGTCGAGCTGATCCTTCATGTAGGCCAGGTACTTGGCGCCGCCCATGATGCTTTGCTTGGGATCGAGACGGTTCGACACGCCCATCGCCTGAGCGGTGTTCTGGGTCAGCATCATCAAACCGCGCACGCCGGTTTTCGAAGTGACTGCCGGTTGCCACAGCGATTCCTGATAACCGATGGCCGCCAGCAGGCGCCAGTCGACTTTCTCTTTCTTGGCGTAGGTTTTGAAGTGCTGTTCGTATTTGGGCAGGCGCTGCTGCAAGTGCTGGGCGAAGGTGGTGGCGCCCATGTAGCCGAGGACATCGACATGGCCGTAATAACGGTCTTTCAGGCGCTGCAGGGTGCCGTTCTTCTGCACCTTGTCGAGGTAGGCGTTGATCTCGTTGAGCAGGCTGTTGTCTTCGCCAGCAGCCACCGCCCAACTCTGGCTGCGCGCATCGCCGAGGTCGAAGGCCACGCGGATGTTGGTGAAGTACACCTGGTTCATCGCCACTTCGTTGGAGTCGACCAGCGTCAGGTCGATCTGGCCTTCATCGACCATGCGCAACAGGTCGACCACTTCAACGGCGTCGGATTCTTCGTATTCGATGCCCGGAAATTTCTTTTTCAGCTCCGCCAGTTGTTCGGCGTGGGTGCTGCCCTTGAGCACCATGATTTTCTTGCCGACCAGATCACCCGGGTCGGTAGGGCGCGACTGGCCGTTGCGATAGATGATCTGCGGAGTGACTTCGAGGTAGGAGTGGGAGAACCGCACCTGCTTCTTGCGATCCTCGCTGCTGACCAGACCTGCCGCCGCCAGCACCGGGCCGTTCGGCTTGCCGATCTGGTTGAACAGGTCATCAAGGTTGTCGGCGGTCTCGATCTTCAGTTCAACCCCCAAATCGTCGGCGAAGCGCTTCACCAGCTCGTATTCGAAGCCGGTTTCACCGCTGCGATCCTGAAAGTAGGTGGCGGGGCTGTTACGGGTAATCACCCGCAGCACACCATCCTCCTTTACGCGCTCGAGTGTGTTGGGTTTATCAACACAGCCACCGAGCATCAGGAAGAGTCCGGTTGCGATCAGCCATTTGGCGTACCGCGGACGCAAAGCCGTTGGGAAAAACATCTGCGCAGTATACGCAAACGGCTGCGGGCGCCATATCTCGACAGTGAGCGGCTTGTCTGCTAGAGATCACAAAACCGCACGAAACCCCGCAGGAATGGGGCTGAACGGCATTTTGTGACAGGAAAAATAAGCACGGCTCGTGCACCCTCGGAATTTGACTTCAAAGGCAGAAACACAGATTGATATCCGAGTGCAACCGTGCGTAGCGTTTCGGGTGATGTTGAGGGCGGTTTAGGCTAGAATGCACGGCCTCAAAGCACACCCCTTCCCGAGGCTGTCCCGAAGATGTTGATCCTGCGCGGCGCTCCTGCCCTTTCTGCCTTTCGCCACAGCAAACTCCTTGAGCAACTGAGCCAGAAGGTTCCAGCTGTCAGTGGCCTGTATGCTGAATTCGCTCACTTCGCCGAAGTCACCGGCGTCCTGACCGGCGACGAACAGCAGGTGCTTGCGCGCCTTCTGAAGTACGGCCCAAGCGTTCCGGTACAAGAGCCGACCGGTCGTCTGTTTCTGGTGTTGCCGCGTTTCGGCACCATCTCGCCATGGTCGAGCAAGGCCAGCGACATCGCCCGCAACTGCGGCCTGAGCAAGATCCAGCGCCTGGAACGCGGCATCGCGTTCTACGTGGCCGGCCAGTTCAGTGACGCCGAAGCCCAGCAAATCGCCGACGTGCTGCATGACCGCATGACCCAGATCGTTCTGGGCAATCTGGAACAGGCCGCCGGTCTGTTCAGCCACGCCGAGCCGAAGCCGCTGACCGCGATCGACATCCTCGGTGGCGGCCGCGCCGCGCTGGAAAAGGCCAACACCGAGCTGGGCCTGGCCTTGGCCGAAGACGAGATCGATTACCTGGTCAACGCCTTCAACGGTCTCAAGCGCAACCCGCACGACATCGAACTGATGATGTTCGCCCAGGCCAACTCCGAGCACTGCCGCCACAAGATCTTCAACGCCAGTTGGGATATTGACGGCGAAAGCCAGGAAAAAAGCCTGTTCGGCATGATCAAGAACACCTATCAGATGCACAACGAAGGCGTGCTGTCCGCTTATAAGGACAACGCTTCGGTGATCGTCGGTAACGTCGCCGGCCGCTTCTTCCCGGATCCGGAAACCCGCCAGTACGGCGCGGTGCAGGAGCCGGTGCACATCCTGATGAAGGTCGAAACCCACAACCACCCGACCGCGATCGCCCCGTTCCCGGGCGCGTCCACCGGTTCCGGTGGCGAGATCCGCGACGAAGGTGCAACCGGTCGTGGCGCCAAGCCAAAGGCCGGCCTGACCGGTTTCACCGTGTCCAACCTGCAGATCCCGGGCTTCGAACAGCCGTGGGAAGTGCCGTACGGCAAGCCTGAGCGCATCGTTACCGCGCTGGACATCATGATCGAAGGCCCGCTGGGCGGCGCCGCATTCAACAACGAATTCGGTCGTCCGGCCCTGACTGGCTACTTCCGTACCTTCGAACAGTCGATCACCACCCCGCACGGTGACGAAGTTCGCGGTTACCACAAGCCGATCATGCTCGCGGGCGGCATGGGCAACATCCGCGAAGAACACGTCAAGAAAGGCGAGATTCTGGTCGGCTCCAAGCTGATCGTGCTTGGCGGCCCGGCCATGCTCATCGGTCTGGGCGGCGGTGCTGCGTCCTCGATGGCCACCGGCACCAGCTCGGCGGATCTCGACTTCGCTTCCGTACAGCGTGAAAACCCTGAGATGGAGCGTCGCTGCCAGGAAGTCATCGACCGTTGCTGGCAACTGGGCGACAAGAACCCGATCAGCTTCATCCACGACGTGGGTGCGGGCGGTCTGTCCAACGCCTTCCCGGAACTGGTCAACGACGGCGACCGTGGTGGCCGTTTCGAACTGCGCAACATTCCAAATGACGAGCCGGGCATGGCCCCGCACGAAATCTGGTCCAACGAATCCCAGGAACGTTACGTTCTGGCGGTCGGCCCGGCCGACTTCGAGCGCTTCAAGGCGATCTGCGAACGCGAGCGTTGCCCGTTCGCCGTAGTCGGCGAAGCCACTGCCGAGCCGCAACTGACCGTGACGGACAGCCACTTCGGCAACAACCCGGTGGACATGCCACTGGAAGTGTTGCTGGGCAAGGCCCCGCGCATGCACCGTTCGGTGGTTCGCGAAGCCGAGCTGGGCGATGACTTCGATCCGTCGAACCTCGACATCAGCGAATCCATCGAGCGCGTCCTGCATCACCCGGCCGTGGCGAGCAAAAGCTTCCTGATCACCATCGGCGACCGCACCATCACCGGCCTCGTGGCCCGTGACCAGATGGTTGGCCCATGGCAGGTGCCGGTGGCCGACGTCGCAGTTACCGCCACCAGCTTCGACGTCTACACCGGTGAAGCGATGGCGATGGGCGAGCGCACTCCGCTGGCGTTGCTGGACGCTCCGGCGTCGGGCCGCATGGCCATCGGCGAAACCCTGACCAACATTGCCGCTTCGCGCATCAACAAGATCTCCGACATCAAACTGTCGGCGAACTGGATGTCCGCTGCCGGCCACCCGGGCGAAGATGCACGTCTGTACGACACCGTGAAAGCGGTCGGCATGGAACTGTGCCCTGAGCTGGGCATCACCATTCCGGTGGGCAAGGACTCGATGTCCATGGCCACCCGCTGGAACGACAACGGCGAAGAAAAAACCGTGACCTCGCCGATGTCGCTGATCGTGACCGGTTTCGCCCCAGTGGCTGACATCCGTCAGACCCTGACCCCGGAACTGCGCATGGACAAGGGCACCACCGACCTGATCCTGATCGACCTCGGTCGCGGTCAGAACCGTATGGGTGCCTCGATCCTTGCTCAGGTGCACGGCAAGCTCGGCAAGCAGGCGCCGGACGTCGATGACGCCGAAGACCTGAAAGCCTTCTTCGCGGTGATCCAGGGCCTCAACGCCGACGGTCACCTGCTGGCTTACCACGACCGTTCCGACGGTGGTCTGCTGACCTCCGTGGTGGAAATGGCGTTCGCCGGCCACTGCGGTCTGAGCCTGAACCTGGACAGCGTTGCCGAAAACTCGGCAGAAATCGCCGCGATCCTGTTCAACGAAGAACTGGGTGCGGTGATCCAGGTTCGTCAGGACGCCACTCCGGACATCCTCGCGCAGTTCAGCGCGGCCGGCCTGGGTGACTGCGTGTCGGTGATCGGTCAGCCGATCAACAATGGCCAGATCAACATCACCTTCAACGGTGACACGGTGTTCGAAGGCCAGCGTCGCCTGCTGCAACGTCAGTGGGCCGAGACCAGCTACCAGATCCAGCGTCTGCGCGACAACGCCGACTGCGCCGAGCAAGAGTTCGACGCGCTGCTGGAAGAAGACAACCCGGGCCTGAGCGTCAAGCTGAGCTTCGATGTCAACCAGGACATCGCCGCGCCTTACATCAAGAAAGGCATCCGCCCACAGGTTGCCGTGCTGCGTGAGCAAGGCGTCAACGGTCAGGTGGAAATGGCCGCTGCCTTCGACCGTGCCGGTTTCAACGCGATCGACGTGCACATGAGCGATATTCTTGCCGGCCGCGTCGACCTGAACGAGTTCAAAGGCCTGGTGGCCTGCGGTGGCTTCTCCTACGGCGACGTACTCGGCGCCGGTGAAGGCTGGGCCAAGTCGGCGCTGTTCAACAGCCGTGCCCGCGATGCGTTCCAGGGCTTCTTCGAGCGTAACGACAGCTTCACCCTCGGCGTGTGCAACGGTTGCCAGATGATGTCCAACCTGCACGAGCTGATCCCGGGCAGCGAGTTCTGGCCGCACTTCGTGCGCAACCGCTCCGAGCAGTTCGAAGCGCGCGTGGCGATGGTGCAGATCCAGGAATCGAACTCGATCTTCCTGCAGGGCATGGCCGGTTCGCGTATGCCGATCGCCATCGCTCACGGTGAAGGCCATGCCGAGTTCTCCAGCGAAGAAGCGCTGCTGGAAGCCGATCTGTCCGGTTGCGTGGCGATGCGTTTCGTCGACAACCATGGCAAGGTCACCGAAGCCTACCCGGCCAACCCGAACGGCTCGCCGCGCGGGATTACCGGTCTCACCAGCCGCGACGGTCGTGTGACGATCATGATGCCGCACCCGGAGCGGGTGTTCCGCGCGGTGCAGAACTCGTGGCGTTCGGAAGACTGGACCGAGGATGCTCCTTGGATGCGCATGTTCCGTAATGCTCGCGTCTGGGTGAACTGAGGCCTGTGTACAAGCTCGGGTTTTTTGTTCCTGACAGTCATGTCGAGGTGGTCAAGGACGCTGTATTCGCTGCCGGTGGTGGGCGGATCGGGGACTATGACCACTGTGCTTGGCAGGTGCTTGGGTCTGGTCAGTTTCGGCCTTTGGACGGCAGTCAGCCGTTCATTGGTGAGGCGGGGCAGGTTGAGCGGGTTGAGGAGTGGAAGGTTGAGCTTGTGGTTTGTGACGCGTTGATTCGTGATGTGGTGGCGGCTTTGAAGTTGAGTCACCCGTACGAGACGCCGGCTTATGAAGTGTGGCGGTTGGAGGATTTCTGATCTTCCTTCCGCTGGAACGGGAAACCTGCAGATGAGTGATTGTCTGCGGGTTTTTTGTTGGCTGCGATTTGCTTTTCTGTAGGAGTGAGCCTGCTCGCGATGGCGCCCTGACAGGCGACCATGTTCTGGCTGACTGTGTGAATATCCGTTTCTGCGGGTGCTGCGGCTGGCGGTTTCGCTCTTACAGCGAGTCACTTTTGACAAACGCCTCAAAAGTAACCAAAAAGTCTTGCTCCTACGTTCGGCCCGCTCGCTGAGGCTCGGGGTCCCTTCGCTCCGGGATTGATCCGGGCGCAGCGCCTCCGGTTTGCTTCGCTGCACCTCCTCTCGCTGTGTTTGGCTGCGCCAAACGGTCGCTGCGCTCCCACCCCCGGATCAATCCCTCCACTCAGCCTTCCGACGTCGCCCGTGGATCAAGATCAAGAGCTGCAGCCGAGCTTGCGCTCATCCTGGAGTGGGGCGGCTTCGCCGCATGGGGTGTGCGCTTGCTAAATTGTAGGAGCCAGCCTGCTGGCGATGGCGGCCTGATAGCCGACCAATTTCTATCTGAATAAACCGGGTTGAAATTGTGGGAGCGGGCTTGCTCGCGAAGGCGTCCTGCCAGCTCACTGATCCATTGCAGATGTACTCAACCACTGTGGGAGCCTGGCTTGCCAGCGATGGCGGCCTGACAGCCAACCAATCTCTACCTGAATACACCGGGTTGAAATTGTGGGAGCGGGCTTGCTCGCGAAGGCGTCCTGATAGCTCACTGATCCATTGCAGATGTACTCAACCCCTGTGGGAGCCTGGCCTGCCAGCGATGGCGGCCTGACAGCCGACCAATCTCTACCTGAATACACCGGGTTGAAATTGTGGGAGCCAGCCTGCTGGCGATGGGGTCAGTCTGGTCACCAAGGGCATTGGTCCTGTTTAAATCTGTGTCAAATAACCAGAACCTTCCCACAAGGTTTTCAGGTTGTCCCTCGGACGCCCGGTCTCTAGGCTTTGCTTGTCGCTGCCAATTCAGCGACCGGGAGGTGAGATACCCGATTTGGATCCCCAGACAAGTGCCCCCATAATTGCGGTCAGCTTTCGCTGTCAGCAATTCCTTATGGCGGCTATGTACGGGCGGACTTCGGTCCGGCCGGATTTGGGGTCCTTACCGGTAATCTCACTCCGTACATGGCTGCCACCTCTTCTCCGAGTGAGATCGGGAGCAAGTGGCTGCAACACTTAAAAGGACTTGTTCGATGGACAAACTGATCCCCGACCCACCCCACGAAGCTACAACGCCACCCGTCGACGCCATCCGGGTCGAAGACCTAGCCAAAGACCGTGAAGCCATCAAGCGCGCTGTCGATTTCTACTTCACCCCGCAACCCGCCAAACCCCGACAACCCAGCACGATGTTCCTCGTCCACCCCAACGTCGACACCGAAACCCTGCTAGCCCACGCCTACGAATCGTTGGCCTCTGCCAGTGCCATGGCGAGCAACTTCGCCAACGAACTCAGCGGCCTGCAACGCAGCACCGCTCTGGCGATCCAGCAAATCATCATGCTCGCCGAACTCGCGGTAAACCGGGCGCTGGATCGGGTCGATCCACAAACCTGATAACGCGACATCGTTGATCGCCAGCAGGCGGGCTCCCACAACGTCGTGCAGGATTTTGAGAACACTGCTCAACCTGTGGGAGCGAGCCTGCTCGCGAAGCTCTTCTAATTAACTGGCAAGACTATCTGGAGAAGGGAGATGACGAAGGTGAATGACGCGCACGTCCTCTCATCCGCGTTGGATACTCTCGTCAGGAGCCCTCTCAATCAGGCCGATGACGTCGCGCTGGTGAACGCTGCGAAAGAAGTGTGGTACTCGAATTCTAGTGTTGAAAGCGAGGTTAAGGCGTTTCTGAAAAATCACAGTGACGATATAGAACGCCGTCGCGCGGCTTACCTGTTGGAGCGGTTTACGCGCTTCTCTTGTGTGTCTGATAGTCGCGTGCTGGAAACGCTGCATGCGTTGCAGCTTTTCGCGCACTCGACGCCGAAGCAGGATGTTGCACCTCCAAAGATGGTTTCGTTACGCAATCGCAAGGATCAATTAGCCGTCTCTTGGGGGTTAGCAGAAAGCCTTGGATTGAAGGTTCAAACGCTGATGCCATTCCAGACTCGCCATTACCAGGCAGAACAGCATTTACCCTGAGCTGAACGTGTCAGCGATAAAAAAAACCGGCCTGAGCCGGTTTTTTTGTGTTGATTAAACCTTGGCGCTGACCTCACTCCGATTAACCAACGCCTCAATCGCCCCACTCAAACTCGCCGCTTTCTCGCCAATCAACAAATGCCAGACCCCACCCTCCAGCGGGCTGACACCCTGGCAACCCAGCTCTTTCAACTGAGCCTCGGACAACGCTTTACCATCGACCAGTTGCAGGCGAATGCGGGTCAGGGCGATGCAGTCCAGCTGCAGCACATTCTCGCTACCGCCCAACGCCGTCAGCCATTGTTGGGCTTCCGGTGCAGCGACCATTGCAGCTTTCGGTTCCTCGACCACCACCGCAGGCGCAGCCACCAACGCATGCCCCAGCGTCGGCATGGCGAGGCGGATCTCGTCGGCGATGCTGTCGGCCAATGGCCCGACCACCACCTGCAAGCTGCCGCCCTTGCCCGGGCGTACCACGGCCATCGCACCCAGAGCCTTCAAGTCAGCGTCGGAAGCCTTGTTGCGATCGACCATTTCCAGGCGCAGACGAGTCGTGCAGGCGCCAACGGTGAGCAGGTTCTCGGCACCGCCCAAGGCCTTGATGTACGCAGCGGCACGTTCGTTTTCCGTAAGCACCGACTTCTCGGTGGCGGCCACGTCCTCACGCCCCGGCGTTTTCAAATTGAAGCGGCGGATACAGAAATCAAACACTGCGTAATACACCACGGCGTACGCCAGCCCGACCGGGATCACCAGCCAGCCATTGGTCGAGCGCCCCCAACCCAGCACCATGTCGATGAAGCCGCCGGAGAAGGTGAAACCGAGGTGGATGTTCAGCGCATTGGTGATCGCCATCGACAGGCCGGTCAGCAACGCATGCAGCAGATACAGCAGCGGGGCGAGGAACATGAAGGCGAATTCGATTGGCTCGGTCACGCCGGTCAAAAACGAGGTCAGGGCCATCGACAGGAAGATCCCGCCCATGACCTTACGGCGCTCCGGCAACGCATTGCGGTACATCGCCAGGCATGCGGCGGGCAGGCCGAAGATCATCATCGGGAACATGCCGGTCATGAACTGGCCGCCCTTTGGATCGCCAGCGAAGTAGCGTGACAGGTCGCCGGTGACCAGTGCGCCGGTGGTCGGGTCGGTGAAGTTGCCGAATACGAACCACGCCATGTTGTTGAGGATGTGGTGCAGGCCAGTGACGATCAGCAGGCGGTTGAACACGCCGAACACGAAGGCGCCGAAGCTGCCGCTTTCCATCATCAGGCTGCCGAAGCTGTTGATGCCGTGCTGGATCGGCGGCCAGATGTAGCCGAACACCACGCCCAGCGCGACGGCGGCGAAACCGGTGACGATCGGCACGAACCGGCGGCCGCCGAAGAATGCCAGGTACTCCGGCAGCTTGATGTCCTTGAAGCGGTTGTACAGCGCGCCGGCCATCAGGCCGCTGACGATCCCGGCGAGCATGCCCATGTTGATGCTCGGGTCGAGCACCTTGAGCGTGGAGATCATCACCAGGTAACCGATCACCCCGGCCAGGCCTGCGGTGCCGTTGTTGTCCTTGGCGAAACCGACAGCGATGCCGATGGCGAAGATCATTGCCAGGTTGGCGAAGATCACTTGCCCGGCATCGTGGATGATCGCGATGTTCAGCAGGTCGGTGTCACCCAGACGCAGCAGCAGGCCGGCAATCGGCAGGATCGCGATTGGCAGCATCAGCGCACGGCCGAGGCGTTGCAGGCCTTCGATGAAGAGTTGGTACATGGTGGTTCTCCCTGCTCTTTATAGAGAGCTTGTTGTTAGTGCAGAGGCCAATGCTGGTGGCAGGCGTGACGTACCGCAGCGGCGCTGTTGAGTTTCAACAGGTCGCGGCTGAGGCGTTGGCATTCGGCCTCGTGCAACTGGCGCACGCGATCCTTGATTTCACCGATCTGCACCGGGCTCACCGATAGTTCGGTCACACCGAGGCCGATCAGCACCGGCGTCGCCAGTGGGTCGGAGGCGAGGGCACCGCAGACGCCGACCCAGCGCTTGTGCACTGCCGCACCTGCGCAGGTCATGGCGATCAGTCGCAGCAGCGCCGGGTGCAGGGCATCGACCCGAGCGGCCAAACCTGCGTGGTCGCGGTCCATCGCCAGGGTGTATTGCGACAGATCGTTGGTGCCGATCGACAGGAAGTCGGCATGCTCGGCCAGTTGTTCGGCTTGCAACGCAGCGGCGGGGACTTCGATCATCACGCCGATTTCCGGGCGCTGATTGATGCCCAGTTCCAAGCACAGCGCATCGACCCGCTGGCGGATGTGCAGCAGTTCGTCGACTTCGGTGACCATCGGCAACAGGATCCGGCAACGGCGCAGCGGGCTGACTTGCAGCAGTGCGCGCAGTTGCTGATCGAGGATTTCCGGACGGGCCTGAGCCAGACGAATGCCGCGCAGGCCGAGCACCGGGTTGGCTTCGGCGGGCAGCGGCAGGTAGTCGAGTTGCTTGTCGCCGCCGACGTCGATGGTGCGGATGATCACCGAGTGCTCGCCCATGGCATCGAGCACGGCTTGATAGGCGGCACGCTGCTCTTCGATGTCCGGCGCGGTCTGCCGGTCGACGAACAGAAATTCGGTGCGCAGCAGGCCGACGCCATCGGCACCGTTGGCAAAGGCGTCTGCCGCTTCATGGCTGGAAGCGACATTGGCGACCACTTCGATCGCCACGCCATTGCGGGTTTCGGCGGGCAGATGTGCCTTGGCCTGTTGCGCATCGCGGCGTTGCTGACGCTCGATTTGCGCCTGTTGTACTTCGGCCAGGCGTTCGGCGTTCGGCGTCAGTTCGAGGCGACCGCCATCGGCATCCAGCACCACTGACTGACCTTGTGCTTGATCGAGTAATGCGGCGCCCAGTGCAACCAGGCACGGCAGACCTTTGCCGCGCGCCAGAATCGCCACGTGCGAAGTCGCGCCGCCCTCGGCCATGCACAACCCGGCGACACCTTGGGCGCTGAGTTGCAGCAGATCCGACGGCGTCAGTTCATGCGCAGCGACGATGGCGCCGGCCGGCACGTCGTAATGCCAGGCTTCGCCGAGCAGGGCGCGCAGGACACGTTGCTTGAGGTCGCGCAGGTCGTTGGCGCGTTCGGCCAGCAGCGCACTGCCGGTGTGTTGCAGCACTTCGCACTGCACGTCGATCGACTGGCTCCACGCGTGGGTCGCCGCCGTGCCTTGGTCGATGGAATGCTGCGCGGCGTCGAGCAGGGCCGGGTCTTCGAGCAGGGCCAGGTGCGCGGCGAAGATCGCTTCTTCGTCGGTGCTTTTGTGCTTTTTCGCTTGGGCGAGGGTAGCGTTGATTTCGCCGCGAACCTGATTCAGCGCTGCTTCAAGTTTCTGCAGTTGCTCAAGCGGAGCATGATTGCCCGCATCTGCCGGCAGGCTGATCGCGTTCAGGCGAAACAGCGGCCCGCCGACCAGTCCCGGCGCGGCGCACACACCCTGCAGCACGCCAGCTTCGGCCGGGCGCTTGCGCGGTGCGGCGCTGACCGGTGCAGCGGCGTGATGATCGTCGGGCAGGGCAGTCGCCAACGCATTGAGCAAGGCTTGCAGCGCGGCTTCGGCGTCCGGCCCCTGACAGCTGACGTGCACTTCATCCTGCTCGCCGATGGCCAGTCCCATCAAGCCGATCAGGCTGTTGCACGGCGCCGATTTGCCGGCGAAGTGCAGCTGCGACTGGCTCTTGAAGCCTTGCGCGGTCTGGCGAATCAGTGCGGCCGGGCGTGCATGCAGGCCGCCGCGATGCGCCACCAGCACATGACCGTGAACCTCGGGTCCGTCCAGCGTTTCAGCATTTGCCACCGAACTGTTGCGCGCAACGATGTGCAGCAACGGCTCGCCGACCTTTACCGGTTTGAGCGTGATCGGGCGCACCTGGAAATCCTGGCTGTTGGTCAGGATCAACAGGCTGACCAGGCTTTTGCACTGCTGGCCGACCTGGTCCAGGTCGTAGCGCAACAATGGCTGACCGTTGCTGACCCGCGTACCTTCCTTGACCAGCATCGAGAAGCCTTCGCCGTTCAGTTCAACGGTGTCGAGGCCCAGGTGCAGGAGGATTTCTGCGCCGTTGTCAGCGCGCACGGTCAGGGCGTGGCCGGTACGGGCGACGTGGATGATCTCCCCGGCGCAGGGCGAATACAGAGTGTCATTCAGCGGGTCGATGGCGATGCCGTCACCCATCGCGCCGCTGGCGAACACCGCGTCCGGGACTTTGGCGAGCGTGAGCACCGGGCCGCTGAGCGGGGCGCTGAGGGTCAGCTCTTTATTGTTGTTGTGCATGGCTCGGTCTCATCAGGTGTGCAGTCATTCGGGCTTAGTGCGTACGGGTCACTTTGCTCAGGTGGCGCGGCTGATCCGGGTCCATGCCGCGGGCCACGGCGAGACCTGCGGCCATCACGTAGAAGCTCTGGATCGCCAGGATCGGATCGAGGGCCGGGTGTTCGGCGCGGCTCAGGGTCAGGTCGCGTTCGAGGATGTCGTCCGGCGCGGCCAGCAGCACACGGGCGCCGCGTTGACGCATCTCTGCCGCAAGGCTGATCAGACCGGCCTGTTCGGCACCGCGCGGGGCGAACACCAGCAACGGGTAATGCTCGTCGATCAGCGCCATCGGGCCGTGACGGACTTCGGCGCTGCTGAAGGCTTCGGCCTGGATCGCCGAGGTTTCCTTGAATTTCAGCGCGGCTTCCTGAGCGATGGCGAAACCGGCACCACGGCCAATGACCATCAGCCGTTCGCAATCTCGCAAGGCGTCGATGGCCGCGCTCCAGTCCTGCTGCGCCGCTTCGCGCAGGCCTTCGGGCAGGGCGTTGTGCGCTTCCAGCAGTTCGCTGTCTTCTTTCCAGTGCGCGATCAGGCGGGCGCTGGCGCTGAGGGTGGCGATGAAACTCTTGGTCGCGGCGACGCTGCTTTCGGTGCCGGCGAGCAACGGCAGGCTGAATTCACACGCCGCTTCCAGTGGCGAATCGGCGGCATTGACCATCGATACGCTCAGTGCGCCGCGCTTGCGCAGCAGCCGCAGACTGTTGACCAGATCCGGGCTCTGACCCGATTGCGAGAACGCGAACGCCACCTGACCGCTGACCTTCAGCGGCGCCTGCTGCATGGTCACCACCGACATCGGCAGCGACGCCACCGGTACGCCCAGTTGCTGCATGGTCAGGTAGGCGAAGTAGCTCGCTGCATGGTCGGAACTGCCACGCGCGACGGTCATCGCCACTTGTGGCGGCTGACGGCGCAGGCGCCCGGCGATTTCGATCATCTGCGGGTCGAGCTGTTGCAGTTGGGCTTGCACGGCCTCGAACGAGGACAGCGCCTCTTCAAGCATTTTTGAAGTCAATGTCTTCTCCTTCGACCATGACGGCGGTCAGTGTGAGTGAGCGATCCAGCCGCACGCAGTCGGCCCAGGCACCCGGTTCGAGGCGCCCGCGTTCGTTGATGCCGAGGTAGTCGGCGGGGAATTGCGAAAGACGTTGCGAGGCCTCGGCGATCGGCAATCCGATCTTCACCAGATTGCGCAGGGCCTGATCCATGGTCAGGGTGCTGCCGGCCAGCGTGCCGTCGGGCAGGCGCACGCCGCCCAGGCATTTGGTCACGGTGTGGCTGCCGAGCTTATATTCACCGTCGGGCATGCCGGCGGCCGCGGTCGAATCGGTGACGCAATACAGGCATGGGATCGAACGCAGGGCCACGCGGATCGCACCGGGATGCACGTGCAGCAAGTCCGGGATCAGTTCGGCGAATTTGGCGTGGGCCAGCGCGGCGCCGACGATCCCCGGTTCGCGGTGATGCAGCGGGCTCATGGCGTTGTACAAATGGGTGAAACTGGTCGCGCCAGCCTCCAGAGCGGCGACGCCTTCCTCGTAGCTGCCGAGGGTATGGCCGATCTGCATGCGGATGCCCCGGCTGCTGAGTTCGCGGATCAACCCGTCGTGGCCGGCGATTTCCGGAGCGATGGTGATCACCCGGATCGGCGCCAGCGCGAGGTATTCCTCGACCTCGGCCATCAACGCGGTGTGGGCGAAATTCGGTTGCGCGCCTAGTTTGCCGGGGTTGATGTACGGGCCTTCCAGATGCACACCAAGGACGCGGGCGGCACCTTGCGGACGCTGTTCGCAGAACTCGCCGACCTCTTTCAGCACGCTGGAGATCTCGGCACTCGGTGCGGTCATGGTGGTGGCCAGCAGCGAAGTGGTGCCGAAGCGCACGTGGGTGCGGGTGATGGTCTCGAAGGCACTGGCACCTTCCATGATGTCTTTGCCGCCACCGCCGTGGACGTGCAGGTCGATGAAACCCGGCAGCAGGTAGGGCAGATCATTGTCGGCCGGATCGCAGGGCACGCCTTCGATCGACACGACTTTGCCGTGTTCGTGGATCAGCCGGCCGCGAACCCAGCCGCTGGCGGTGAGGATGTTGTCTTCGGACATTTTGCTTCTCTCGTTTGGCCTGGCTGCTGATCAGCGGCGAAGCTCTGCAACAAAGTCGTAGTAGTCGTTGCGGCAATAGGTGTCGGTGACTTCGATCGGCGTGTTGTCTTCCAGATAGCCGACCCGGGTCATCAGCAGCATGGCGGTGCCGGGGGCGATGCCGACCAGCGCGGCGAACTCGTCCGAGGCATTGATCGCCTGGATGTGCTGCAAGGCGCGGACGATCGGTTTGCCGATGCCGTCGAGGTATTCGTAGAGTGAATCGCCGACCAATTGCGGCTTGGGCATGATCGAGGCGGGCAGGGTGCTCATCTCGATGGCCATCACCGTGTCGTCGGCCTTGCGCAGGCGTTTCATGCGCGCGACCTTGTCGTTCGGCGACAGGCTCAGGCGGATCAGTTCTTCGTGAGTCGGCAGGGTGATTTCGCGTTCCAGCCACTGCGAGCTGGGGACAAAGCCCTTGAGGCGGAGCATTTCGCTGAAGCCCGAGAGGCGTGACAGCGGTTGTTCCAGACGGGGTGTGATGAACGTGCCGGAACCTTGCAGGCGGCGGATCAGACCTTGATCGAGCAGCACTTCCAGCGCTTTGCGTGCGGTGACCCGGGAGATACCCAGTTGCTCGCTGAGGTTGCGCTCGGACGGCATCGCCTGCTCGGCCTTCCACTGCCCGGAATGGATCGCCGATTCCAGATTGCGCGCCAGCTGCAGGTACAGCGGCGTCGGCTGGGAGTCATCTGGGCGTAGGGCCTGGAGGTCGTTCATGTAGGTCATTTCCGACGCGAGTATAGGATTGTTGTTGCTCGCTTGTGGGGCGGAAATTAATACCACTTGAATACCATGTCAACGCAGGGAATTGGCGTGTAGCCCAATGAAATGGCGGTTTTCGAGGGTTGTGGTTTGAAGTGGTATTAGGGGTTGGCTGTAAAAAGCAAAAGATCGCAGCCTGCGGCAGCTCCTACAGTGGGAAGTGGTATCAACCCTGTAGGAGCTGCCGCAGGCTGCGATCTTTTGATTTATTTTTTTCAGGTGACCAGTGGTCGCTGGTTAAGGACGGATCTCGATCATCGTGCCGTCCGGCACCAGACCCCAGACTTCGCGCATGTCCATGTTGCGCATGGCGATGCAGCCGTCGGTCCAGTCCAGGGTGTGGAACAGGTCTTCCGGGGTTTCTTCCGAATCCGGGGTGCCGTGGATCATGATCATCCCGCCAGGCTCGACGCCTTCGCGGCGGGCGCGGGCCGAATCGCTGATGTTCGGGTAGGAGATGTGCATCGCCAGGTTGAATTTTTCACTGACCTTGCGCCAGTCGATCCAGTAGAAACCTTCGGGCGTGCGTTTGTCGCCTTCAATCAGTTTCGGACCTTTTTTCGCGCCCTTGCCCAGGGAAATGCGATAGGTCTTGATCGGCTTGCCGTCGGCGATCAATTGCAGTTGATGAGCCGATTTGAGCACCAGGATTTTTTCGATCATCGGGGTATTCGACGGCGTCACGGTGGTCACGAATGACGCTTGAGACACGGTGACGAACGACAGGCAAAACAGGGCAAGCAACCAGCGCATTGAAACGATTCCCCAGGGAGTGACGCAGATATTTTATTTATAGAAGCTTTTAGGTGATGGCAGGCTGCGTCAACGGCGGAATCGATTCGGAGCGAACCGGGTAGCTTTCGGCGCGGCGATCAGCGAAGAAGCATTCTAAGGTACGCCCCACGGTGCGGAAAGCCAGCTCGTCCCACGGGATGTCGGCTTCGTCGAATAGTTGTACTTCGAGGCTTTCGGGCCCGGCAGCAAAGTCCAGATCGGCCAGCTCGGCGCGGAAGAACACATGCACCTGACTGATGTGCGGCACGTCGATCAGCGTGTAGATGCTCAGATTACGCACTCGGGCGCAGGCTTCCTCGGCGGTTTCGCGGATCGCGGCTTGCTCGATGGTCTCGCCGTTTTCCATGAAACCGGCGGGCAGCGTCCAGTAGCCGAGACGGGGCTCGATGGCGCGGCGGCAGAGCAACACTTGGCTGCCCCAGGTCGCGACGCAACCGGCGACGATATTGGGGTTTTGATAGTGAATGGTCTGACAGCTGTCACAGACAAATCGCAGCCGCGAATCGCCTTCGGGAATGCGCTGGGTCACCGGGTTGCCGCACTGGCTGCAAAATTTCATGCTGGGGTTCCTGAATGCTGCGCCTATCTTGGCGTGCAGCGGTGCCGGTCGGCAAGTTGTCGTTTCGCGACATGGCCCGGCGAGGGGCTTGGGCGGCTGCCATGATTGGTGCATGATGCAGGGTAAGGCACAGATCGAGAACACTCATGCTGGACGAGCTACTGCATAGGGTAAGCAACCACACACCGCGCACGCTGGAGACCGATAAACGTTTCCCCGAGGCCGCTGTTCTGGTGCCGATCACCCGCAGTGACGAACCCGAGCTGGTGCTGACCCTGCGCGCCAGCGGCCTCTCGACCCATGGCGGCGAAGTGGCCTTCCCCGGCGGGCGCCGTGACCCGGAAGACCCCGACCTTATTTTTACCGCCCTGCGCGAAGCCGAGGAAGAAATCGGCCTGCCACCGGGGTTGGTCGAGGTCATCGGCCCGCTCAGCCCGCTGATCTCCCTGCACGGCATCAAGGTCACGCCGTATGTCGGGGTGATCCCGGACTTCGTCGAATACCAGGCCAACGATGCCGAGATCGCAGCGGTATTCAATGTGCCGCTGGAGTTCTTCCGCAAAGACCCGCGCGAACACACGCACCGTATCGATTACCAGGGCCGCAGTTGGTATGTGCCGAGTTATCGCTACGGCGAATTCAAAATCTGGGGTTTGACCGCTATCATGATCGTCGAACTGATCAATCTGCTCTATGACGAACAGATCAGCCTGCATCATCCGCCCAAAAGCTATATCAACACCTGAAGCCATCGCTCGAATGGCCCGTCATCGTGAGCCCTGAGGAAAACAAGATGAAATACCGCCTGGGCGACGCCCGCGTCGAAACCCATCCACAGAGCTGGGTCGCGCCCAATGCCGTGCTGGTGGGCAAGGTCAGACTGGAAGAGGGCGCCAACGTCTGGTTCAACGCCGTATTGCGCGGCGACAACGAACTGATCCTGATCGGCAAGAACAGCAACGTCCAGGACGGCACGGTGATGCACACCGACATGGGCTATCCGCTGACCATCGGCACCGGCGTGACCATCGGTCACAACGCCATGCTGCATGGTTGCACCGTCGGCGATTACAGCCTGATTGGGATCAACGCGGTGATCCTCAACGGCGCGAAAATCGGCAAGAACTGCATCATCGGCGCCAATTCGCTGATCGGCGAAGGCAAGGAAATTCCCGATGGCTCGCTGGTGATGGGCTCGCCGGGCAAGGTCGTGCGTGAACTCACCGAGCCGCAGAAAAAAATGCTCGAAGCCAGCGCCGCGCACTATGTGCACAACTCGCAGCGCTATGCGCGTGACCTGGTAGAGCAGGAAGAATGAGTACTCCCGAAAGACCCGTTGCCTCGCCGTGCGTGAATATCTGCGCACTGGATGAAGACGATATTTGTACCGGTTGCCAGCGCACGGTCGCGGAGATCACACGCTGGGGACGCATGACCAATGACGAGCGGCGGGTGGTGCTGGGGTTGTGTCATGAGCGTGCGAAGGCGAGTGGGTTGGTGTGGATGGTTCCCGGAAAATCAGGCGCCTGACAGGCCGCCTTCGCGAGCAAGCCCGCTCCCACATTGGATTTGTGTTCACCTTCGATCAACTGTGGGAGCGGGCTTGCTCGCGAAGAGGCCAGAACAGCCGCTACTTCTTATTGGCCCAACTCAAAGCCTGAAGTAACCTGTGCGCCAATTTGACAGGTCGCCCCCATGATTTTCCTCATCGCCTACATCAGCAGCGTCGTGCTGATCAACTTCGCTTTCTCCACCGCGCCGCACCTGGACATCATCTGGTCGGCCTGGGGCGGGTTGGTGTTCGTGTTGCGCGACATGGTGCAAACCCGTTTCGGCCACGGTGCGCTCGTGGCGATGCTGGCGGCGCTGGTACTGTCTTACGTCACTTCTGATCCATCCATCGCCTTGGCCAGCGCCACAGCGTTCGCGGTGTCGGAAATCATCGACTGGCTGGTGTTCAGCGTCACCAAACGGCCGTTGCGCGACCGCCTGTGGATCAGCTCGGCGCTGAGCATTCCGCTCGATACCTTCATCTTTTTCGGCATGATCGACCTGATGACGCCACCGGTGATCATCACTGCACTGGTCTCGAAGTTCGCTGGCGTCACTGCCGTCTGGCTGATCATGGCCTGGCGCGAGCGCAAACAGGCTGTCGCCAGCTAAGCCAAACCCTGCGGTTCATGTAAAATGCCGCGCTTTCTCCCCATGGAAAGCGCGTCTGGCGTTGCTTTCCTCGATGATCCGCTTCTTTGAGGACCTGAGATGACCCGTATCGGAACTCCATTGTCGCCGACCGCGACCCGCGTATTGCTGTGTGGCTGTGGTGAGTTGGGCAAGGAAGTGGTGATCGAGCTGCAACGCCTGGGCGTTGAAGTGATTGCCGTCGACCGTTACGCCAACGCGCCGGCCATGCAGGTGGCGCACCGCAGCCACGTGATCAACATGCTCGACGGCGCCGCGCTGCGTGCAGTCATCGAAGCCGAGAAACCGCACTTCATCGTGCCGGAAATCGAAGCCATCGCCACCGCCACGCTGGTCGAGCTGGAAGCCGAAGGCTTCACCGTGATCCCGACCGCCCGCGCCGCGCAACTGACCATGAACCGCGAAGGCATCCGCCGTCTGGCCGCTGAAGAGCTGGACCTGCCAACCTCGCCGTACCACTTTGCCGACACCTTCGAGGACTACAGCAAAGCCGTTCAGGATCTGGGCTTCCCGTGCGTGGTCAAGCCAGTCATGAGCTCGTCGGGTAAAGGCCAGAGCCTGCTGCGCAGCGCCGAGGATGTGCAGAAGGCCTGGGATTACGCGCAAGAGGGCGGTCGCGCCGGCAAAGGTCGGGTGATCATCGAAGGCTTCATCGATTTCGACTACGAAATCACCCTGCTGACCGTGCGCCACATCGGCGGCACCACGTTCTGCGCACCGGTCGGTCACCGTCAGGAGAAGGGCGACTATCAGGAATCCTGGCAGCCGCAGGCCATGAGCCCGATTGCTCTGGCTGAGTCCGAGCGCGTGGCCAAAGCCGTGACCGAGGCCTTGGGTGGTCGCGGGCTGTTCGGCGTCGAACTGTTCATCAAGGGCGATCAGGTGTGGTTCAGCGAAGTTTCGCCGCGCCCGCATGACACCGGTCTGGTGACCCTGATTTCTCAGGATCTGTCGCAGTTCGCCCTGCACGCGCGCGCCATTCTCGGTCTGCCGGTGCCGCTGATCCGTCAGTTCGGCCCTTCGGCTTCGGCAGTGATTCTGGTGGAAGGGCAGTCGACCCAGACCGCGTTCGCCAACCTTGGGGCAGCGTTGAGCGAGCCGGATACGGCATTGCGTCTGTTCGGCAAGCCTGAAGTCAATGGTCAGCGCCGGATGGGCGTGGCGTTGGCGCGGGATGAGTCGATCGAAGCTGCGCGTGCCAAGGCGACTCGTGCTGCTCAGGCTGTTGTTGTAGAGCTGTAAACCCAGGCGCGGCATTCGCGAGTAAGCTCGCTCCCACATTGGATCTGTGGCGTACACAAAACCAATTGTGGGAGCGGGCTTGCTCGCGAAGCTTTTGATCTTCTGTCAGGCAACCTGATTCAGATCGTTATTGCGCGTTTCCTTCAGGCACAGCACAGCAATCAGGCTGAGCACCGCTGCCGCCGACACATAGCCGCCGACATAACTCAAACCACCCATTGCCACCAGTTTCTGCGCGAAGAACGGAGCCGCCGAGGCGCCGACGATCCCGCCGAGGTTGTAAGCGGCCGATGCGCCGGTATAGCGCACGTGGGTCGGAAACAGTTCCGGCAGCAGCGCGCCCATCGGGGCAAACGTCACGCCCATCAGGAACAGCTCGATGCACAGGAACAGCGCCACACCCCAGATCGAACCTTGCGTCAGCAACGGCTCCATCAGAAACCCGGAAAGAATCGCCAGCACGCCGCCAACGATCAGCACCGGTTTGCGCCCGTAACGGTCGCTGGCCCAGGCGGACAACGGCGTTGCGGCGGCCATGAACAGCACGGCAAAACACAGCAGTCCAAGAAACGTTTCACGGCTATAGCCGAGGGTGGACACGCCGTAGCTCAGGGAAAACACCGTCGAGATATAAAACAGCGCATAGCACACCACCATGGCCGCTGCGCCAAGCAGGGTTGGCGCCCAGTATTGGCTGAACAGCTCGACCAGCGGCACTTTCACCCGTTCCTGACGAGCAATGGCGTTGGCGAATACTGGCGTTTCATGGAGCTTGAGGCGCACGTACAGGCCGACCATCACCAGTGCCGCGCTGAGCAGAAACGGAATCCGCCAGCCCCAACTGCGGAACTGCTCGTCGTCGAGGGTCATGGCCAGGGTCAGGAACAGGCCATTGGCTGCAAGAAAGCCGATTGACGGGCCAAGCTGCGGGAACATGCCGAACCACGCCCGTTTGCCCTTGGGCGCATTCTCCGTGGCCAGCAATGCCGCGCCACCCCATTCGCCACCCAATCCCAAACCCTGACCGAAACGCAGCACACACAACAAAATCGGTGCCCAGGCGCCAATGCTGGCGTAACCCGGCAGCACGCCGATCAGCGTGGTGCACACGCCCATCAGCAAGAGCGAGGCGACCAGTGTCGATTTGCGTCCGATGCGATCACCGAAGTGGCCGAACAGTGCCGAACCCAGAGGACGGGCGAGGAAGGCGATGCCGAAGGTGAGAAACGCCGACAGCATTTGCGCGGTGCCGGACGTCTGCGGAAAGAACACCGGCCCGATAACCAGCGCGGCGGCCGTGGCGTAAACGTAGAAGTCGTAGAACTCGATGGCGGTGCCGATGAAACTCGCTGTCGCCACGCGGGTGGCGGAGTTGGTCGGCTGGGCAGGCGCGGTGGCGCTGTAAGCGGTACTGGTCGTCATGCGGTGATCCCTGACAGTCATGAGCTCCGTTGGAGCGAATTATTATGGTTGAACACCCAGGGATGTGGGATGAGGCGCGAGCGCTGTTTCGAGTAGGAACAGTCGTCGGGGTGGTGCGGAAAATTACCGAAACCGTTGGCGTGCGGGGTAAGCACAGGGCTCGGCGGCGCTTGGGTAAGCGGCTCGATTATAGGAAGGGGGCTAACGATCAAACAAGAGCAAAAGATCGCAGCGGATTGACGTCGATTGATCTTCCTGTGGCGAGGGAGCTTGCTCCCGCTGGGTTGCGAAGCGACCCCAACACATTTATGGCCGCTGCGCGCCCGAGCGGGAGCAAGCTCCCTCGCCACAAAAGCGCTTAAACTTTTGCAGGCACCGCGCTCGTATGCCAGATCAGCACCTTGCTCACCCGGTTGTCCTCGGTCTCGAGAATCTCCAGCCGATAACGCCCGATCTTCAGACACACCGCGCTGTCCGGAATGGTCTCCAGCGCTTCGGTCACCAGACCGTTGAGGGTTTTCGGGCCGTCGCTCGGCAAATGCCAGCCGAGGCATTTGTTCAACTCGCGGATCGACGCGGTACCATCGATCACCATGCGCCCGTCGGGCTGCGGATGGATGTGCGGGTTGTCGAGGCTGTGCTCGCTTTCGAATTCGCCGACGATTTCTTCGAGAATGTCTTCCAGAGTGACGATGCCCAGCACTTCGCCGTACTCGTCCACCACCATGCCCAAGCGGCGTTGCTGCTTGTGGAAATTCAGCAATTGCAGTTGCAGCGGCGTGCTTTCCGGGACGAAGTACGGTTCGTAGCTGGCGGCCAGCAGCGCTTCGCGGGTCAGTTGGCCGTCGTTGAGCAGATGGCGGATCTGCCGGGTGTTGAGCACCGCTTCGACCTGGTTGATGTCGCTGTGGAACACCGGCAGGCGCGTGCGCTTGTTGTGGCGCAGTTGTTCGATGATCTCTTCGATCGAGTCGTCGAGGTTGATGCCGTCGACATCGCTGCGTGGCACCAGAATGTCGTTGACCGTGATGTTGTCCAGCGCATGGATGCCTGAGACCGGGTGGGTGCGAGACGGGTGTTCCGGATCGTTATCAGGGTCGGCAGGTTCTTCGTCTTCACTTTGCTGCACCACCTGGGGTTTGCGCGCGAAGGGACGCAGCAGCAGACCGCTGATGCGGCTCAGCAGCCAGGCCAGCGGGTAAAGGATTTTCAGCGGAACGGCCAGCAGGGTATTGCCGAACGACAGCACTGCATCCGGATAGCGCTGGGCCACGCTGCGCGGAAAGTAGTCGGCAAACACCAGCAATACGGCACCCGCACCGAGGCAGGCGGCCCACGGGCCGTTCTCTTCGCAGAGGAAGATCGCCAGCAGCGTGGCAATGATTACCGCGAGGGCGCGGCACAGGGTGTTGCACAGGATCAGACTGTCGAGCGGGAAGCTCAGCTTCGCCAGCGGTTTATCGCTGGCGCGCGAGGCGGTGCGTTGCGCGAGCAAGTGCTGCTGCGCGATTTCGACGGCGGTAAACAGCCCCGACCATAAAATCAGCAGGACAAATACCGCGAGCATCGGCCCTATGGGCAAACCGTCCATTTATGCCGCCCGTCAGATGTGCAGGATGTATTCACGAACCAGTTTGCTGCCGAAATACGCCAACATCAGCAGGCAGAAACCGGCGAGGGTCCAGCGAATCGCCTTGTGGCCACGCCAGCCGAGGCGATTGCGGCCCCACAGCAGCACGCTGAACACGATCCAGGCCAGGCACGCCAGCAAGGTCTTGTGCACCAGATGCTGGGCGAACAGGTTCTCGACGAACAGCCAGCCGGAGATCAGCGACAGCGACAGCAGCGTCCAGCCGGCCCAGAGGAAGCCGAACAACAGGCTTTCCATGGTTTGCAGCGGCGGGAAGTTCTTGATCAGGCCCGACGGGTGCTTGTGCTTGAGCTGGTGATCCTGCACCAGCAGCAACAAGGCCTGGAACACCGCGATGGTGAACATGCCGTAGGCGAGGATCGACAGCAGGATGTGGGCGAGGATGCCCGGTTCTTCGTCGATGATCTGCACGGTGCCCGCCGGGGCGAATTGCGCCAGCAGCACGGTGGCCGCGCCCAGCGGGAATAGCAGCACCAGCAGGTTTTCAACCGGGATCCGCGAGCAGGCCAGTAGCGTCAGGGCGATGACAGCCGCGGCGATCAGGCTGGCGGCGCTGAAGAAGTCCAGGCCCAGGCCGATCGGCGTCAGCAGGTGAGTGAGCAGGCTGGCGCTGTGGGCGAGCACGGCGAGGATGCCGAGCGTAACCAGCAGGCGCTTGTTCGCCTTGGCGCCGGAGGCCAGGCGGGTGCCCTGATAAAGGGTCGCAGCGGCATAAAGAAGCGCGGCGGCGATGGTAGTCAGCAAACTGGGTGACAAGGGGAGCATAAATCCTGTTAGGCAGGCCCGAAAGGCGCTGAGTTTGGCATAGAACCGCCACACCACGAAAGTGCGAGGTGTCCGCCCGACGCAGTCTTCGCTATAATCCGCGACCTGCCCACGCCGCAGGCTCGCCGAGCACATGTTGAATCCGGTCTGGGCCGCCATTATCCCGGTCTACACAGGGCCTGAAAGGATCGCGCAATGTTTGAAAACTTAACCGACCGTCTCTCGCAGACGCTGCGCCATGTCACCGGCAAGGCGAAGCTGACTGAAGACAATATCAAAGACACCCTGCGCGAAGTGCGCATGGCGTTGCTCGAGGCCGACGTCGCCCTGCCGGTGGTCAAGGACTTCGTCAATTCGGTCAAGGAGCGCGCTGTCGGCACCGAGGTGTCGCGCAGCCTGACGCCGGGCCAGGCCTTCGTGAAGATCGTCCAGGCCGAACTCGAAAGCCTGATGGGCGCGGCCAACGAAGACTTGAACCTGAGCGCCGTGCCGCCCGCCGTCATTCTGATGGCCGGTCTGCAGGGGGCCGGTAAAACCACCACCGCCGGCAAACTCGCGCGCTTCCTTAAAGAACGCAAGAAGAAGTCGGTGATGGTCGTGTCGGCGGACATTTACCGTCCGGCTGCTATCAAGCAGCTGGAAACCCTGGCCAACGACATCGGCGTGACGTTCTTCCCGTCCGACCTGAGCCAGAAGCCTGTCGACATCGCCAATGCGGCTATTAAAGAAGCAAAACTGAAATTCATCGACGTGGTCATCGTCGACACCGCCGGTCGTCTGCACATCGATGAAGAGATGATGGGCGAGATCAAGGCGCTGCACGCCGCGATCAACCCGGTCGAAACCCTGTTCGTGGTTGACGCCATGACCGGTCAGGACGCGGCCAACACGGCCAAGGCCTTCGGTGATGCGCTGCCGCTGACCGGTGTGATACTGACCAAGGTCGACGGCGATGCCCGTGGCGGTGCCGCGCTGTCGGTACGCGCGATCACCGGCAAGCCGATCAAGTTCATCGGTATGGGCGAGAAGAGCGAAGCGCTCGATCCGTTCCACCCTGAGCGCATCGCTTCGCGGATCCTGGGCATGGGCGACGTGCTCAGCCTGATCGAACAGGCTGAAGCGACCCTCGACAAGGACAAGGCCGACAAACTGGCCAAGAAGCTGAAGAAGGGCAAGGGCTTCGACCTCGAAGACTTCCGCGATCAGCTGCAACAGATGAAGAACATGGGCGGCCTCGGCGGCCTCATGGACAAGCTGCCGAGCATCGGCGGCGTCAACCTGTCGCAAATGGGCAATGCCCAGAACGCGGCAGAGAAGCAGTTCAAGCAGATGGAAGCCATCATCAACTCCATGACCCCGGCCGAGCGCCGCGACCCTGAGCTGATCAGCGGTTCGCGCAAGCGCCGGATCGCCATGGGTTCCGGCACTCAGGTGCAGGACATCGGTCGCTTGATCAAGCAGCACAAGCAGATGCAGAAGATGATGAAGAAATTCACCGCCAAAGGCGGCATGGCGAAAATGATGCGCGGCATGGGCGGTATGTTGCCCGGCGGCGGCATGCCGAAAATGTGATTCAGGACACCAAGACTTCGCCGGTCGTCGCACCGGCGCAGACCCTGCAAGGACGCAGGATCAACAGCAAACCCGCACTCGGCGGGAGCTGACTGGCCGTTTTCATCGACGGCTCTATATGCAAATCCGCACGGCATGCCATAGGCGCCGGAAAAAGTCATTTGCAAAAGTCCGGATATTCCTTAGAATATGCGGCCTTTCGGGCACCCATGCCCGCTGTGCATTTAGATTTGCAGCACCGACTACAGGAACGATGTTCACATGCTAACAATCCGTCTTGCCCTTGGCGGCTCCAAAAAGCGCCCGTTTTACCACCTGACCGTAACCGACTCGCGTAACCCGCGTGACGGCTCCCACAAAGAACAGGTTGGTTTCTTCAACCCTGTTGCCCGTGGTCAGGAAATCCGTCTGTCCGTGAACCAAGAGCGCGTAGCCTACTGGCTGAGCGTTGGTGCACAGCCATCTGAGCGTGTTGCTCAGTTGCTGAAGGAATCTGCCAAGGCTGCAGCCTGAGCAGTATGAGCGCGACGCCAGAAAAAGCTGATGACCTGATCGTTGTCGGCAAGATTTTTTCGGTTCACGGCGTTCGCGGCGAGGTGAAGGTCTTTTCCTTTACCGATCCGATTGAAAACCTGTTGGACTACCGCAACTGGACGCTTCGGCGCGAAGGCGTGGTGAAACAGGTCGAGCTGGTCAGCGGCCGATCCACTCAAAAGGATCTGGTTGCCAAGCTCAAAGGCCTCGACGATCGCGATGAAGCCCGTCTTCTGAGCGGTTATGAGATTTGCATCTCGCGAAGCCTTTTGCCCAACCTGACAGGCGACGAGTACTACTGGTACCAGTTGCAGGGTCTGAGCGTCATCAACCAGGACGAGCAATTGTTCGGCAAGGTTGATCACCTGTTGGAGACCGGCGCGAACGATGTATTGGTGGTCAAGCCCTGCGCGGGCAGCCTGGATGATCGCGAGCGGTTGTTGCCCTATACGGAGCAATGCGTGCTGGCAATCGACCTGGATGCAGGCGTGATGCGGGTGGAATGGGACGCGGACTTCTAAGCAATGGCCAGCCTGCGCGTAGACGTCATTACGCTGTTCCCCGAGATGTTCTCGGCCATCAGTGAGTACGGCATTACCAGTCGTGCGGTCAAACAGGGGCTGTTGCAGCTGACCTGTTGGAATCCGCGGGATTACACGACGGATCGGCATCACACTGTGGACGATCGCCCGTTTGGCGGTGGTCCGGGCATGGTGATGAAGATCAAGCCCCTGGAAGATGCTCTGGTTCAGGCCAAGGCAGCAGCCGGGGAGGCGGCGAAGGTGATTTACCTGTCCCCCCAAGGCCGTCAACTGACTCAGTCGGCGGTACGCGAGTTGGCAAAATCGGATGCATTGATCCTGATTGCCGGCCGCTATGAAGGCATTGACGAGCGCTTTATTGAGGCTCATGTCGATGAAGAGTGGTCGATTGGTGACTATGTACTGTCTGGCGGCGAGCTGCCGGCCATGGTCATGATCGATGCGGTTACACGACTGCTGCCCGGAGCTTTAGGGCATGCGGATTCCGCTGAGGAAGATTCCTTTACGGATGGTCTGCTGGATTGCCCGCACTACACCCGACCTGAGGTGTATGCGGATCAGCGTGTTCCCGACGTGTTGCTAAGTGGCAATCACGCGCATATCCGGCGTTGGCGTTTACAGCAGTCCCTTGGTAGGACCTATGAACGACGCGCCGATCTTCTGGAAAGCCGCTCGCTTTCTGGAGAAGAGAAGAAGCTGCTCGAGGAATACATCCGCGAGCGGGACGATAGTTAACAACGTATCGATGGTAGATCAGTTGATTTACCTTAGGAGCACAGCATGACCAACAAAATCATCCTTGCACTCGAAGCAGAGCAGATGACCAAAGAAATCCCTACCTTTGCCCCAGGCGACACCATTGTCGTTCAGGTGAAAGTGAAGGAAGGCGATCGTTCCCGTCTGCAAGCGTTCGAAGGCGTTGTCATCGCCAAGCGTAACCGCGGCGTGAACAGTGCGTTCACCGTTCGTAAAATCTCCAACGGTGTTGGCGTAGAACGTACTTTCCAGACCTACTCCCCGCAGATCGACAGCATGGCTGTTAAACGTCGCGGTGACGTACGTAAAGCCAAGCTGTACTACCTGCGCGACCTGTCGGGTAAAGCAGCTCGCATCAAGGAAAAACTGGCTTAAGTCCAGCTTCCGATGCAGAAAAAAGCAGCCTACGGGCTGCTTTTTTGTTGCCTGCAATTTATCCACAGCATTTTTGTTTCAGGCCAGAACCATGACCACCCGTGACCAGGAAATCGAACGCCGCACCGAACTCTCGGTGACCCGCGTGACCAAAGCCGTCTTCCCGCCGACCACCAACCACCACAACACCCTGTTCGGCGGCACCGCGCTGGCGTGGATGGATGAAGTGTCGTTCATCACCGCTACGCGTTTCTGCCGTTTGCCGCTGGTGACCGTGTCCACCGACCGCATCGACTTCAATCACGCGATCCCGGCCGGCTCCATCGTCGAACTGGTGGGCAGGGTGATCAAAGTGGGTAACACCAGCCTCAAGGTCGAGGTGGAAGTATTTGTTGAGAGCATGAGTTGCGATGGCCGCGAGAAGGCGATCCATGGGCAATTCAGCTTTGTGGCCATCGACGATGACAAGCGGCCGGTGCCGGTGCTGCCCGGATTTCCTGCCTGATCCGGAACCGAGTCGCGGCCTTCGCGAGCAAGCCCGCTCCCACAGGTTTTGTGTCGTCTACAACGTTTATGTACGACACGGACACTGTGGGAGCGGGCTTGCTCGCGAATTCGTCAGATCAGGCGCCGCTGCTCTCAGGCTGGATCAACGCCAGCAACGTCCACCCGGATCCCGGTTTCAAAGCAGTCTCCGGCGTCACCACATGCACCCAGCCACTGTCATCGCGCATGAACAGCAGCGTCGCCCGATTGCCATGCAATGCCTGGTAATCCTCCCAACCGAAACCGTCCGTCAGCGTCGTGCTGTAGACCTCGGCGCCGTTGCTGATCAGGCTGGCCAGCTTGGCGTAGGTCAGCGCCTCGCTCCCCAGCTGATTGCCGCGATGTTCCAGGCTTGCCCGATGCTTGTCACTGCGACGACTTTCCTGACCACTGGCCAGACCAAACAGGCGTTGATGACCAAAGTCGTGTCGAAAACGCATCGCCGCCAGGGTGTTCAGTTCGCCCGACGGCGATAGCGCCAGCAGATGCCCCAGCCCGACCAGATCCAGATGCGCATCGGCATGCTGCGAAGCCGGGTTACCAAAGTACGTCGGCAAACCCTCCATGCGCGCCGCACGAATATTCTCCCAGCTCGAATCGGTCAACAGTACGCGGCTGCCCAGTTGCTGCAATGACTTGCCCAGCAACCGCGCCGGGCCGTTGGCGCCGACGATCAGGAAGCCGCTCGGCGCCGGTTCAGCGACGTTCAGCAAGCGTGCAAGTGGCCGAGCGGTTGCGCTTTGCAGCACCACGGTGCCGATGATCACCGCGAAAGTCAGCGGCACCAGCAGCAGCGCACCTTCGTGCCCGGCTTGATCCAGACGAATCGCGAAAATCGCCGACACCGCCGCCGCCACGATCCCGCGCGGGGCGATCCAGCACAGCAGGGCGCGTTCACGCCAGCTCAGGCTGGAGCCGGCAGTGCTCAACAGCACGTTCAGCGGGCGCGCGATCAGTTGAATCACCAGCAGCAGAATCAGCACCAACGGCCCGAGGCCGATCAAAGCATGCAGGTCCAGCCGCGCCGCCAGCAGAATGAACAACCCGGAAATCAGCAGCACGCTGAGGTTTTCCTTGAAGTGCAGGATGTGCCGCACATCCACGCCCTTCATGTTCGCCAGCCACATGCCCATCAGCGTCACCGCGAGCAGGCCGGACTCGTGCATCACCTGGTTGGATGCAATGAAGATCCCCAACACCGCCGCCAGCGAGGCGAGGTTATGCAGGTATTCCGGCAACCACTGGCGCCGGATGATGGTGCCCAGCACCCAGCCGCCGACCACCCCGAATACGCTGCCGCAGACAATCACGCCGCCGAAGGTCAACAGGCTCTGTTCGAGGCCGTTGCCCTCGGAGCGGGCGATGATGAAGCTGTAGACCACCACCGCGAGCAGGGCGCCGATCGGGTCGATGACGATGCCTTCCCAGCGCAGGATGTTGGCGATCGAGGCTTTCGGCCGCACCACCCGCAGCATCGGCACGATCACCGTCGGGCCGGTCACCAGCGTCAGGCTGCCGAACAGGATCGCCAGCAGCCAGTCGAAGCCGAGCAAAAAATGGGTGGCGACGGCAATCACCACCCAGGTCGTGAACGCGCCGATTGTCACCAGCCGATGCACGACGCTGCCGATCTCGCGCCATTCCGACAGGTGCAGGGTCAGACTGCCCTCAAACAGGATCAACGCTACCGCCAGCGACACCAGCGGCATCAGCAACGGGCCGAACATTTCCTGCGGGTCGAGCCAGCCCAGCACCGGCCCGGCGAGAATCCCGGTCAGCAACAGAAACAGAATCGCCGGCAGCTTCAGGCGCCACGCCAGCCACTGGCAACCCAACGCAGCGACGCCGATCCCGCCAAATGCCAAGAGAATTTGCTGCTCGTTCATTGAAGCTCCCTGTTCCTTGAAATTGCGGGCTATGAAAGACTAGCGGCCATTCCTACAGTTCACTCTACATTTGCGCACAGCCCCGGAGGTTGTGTGCCTTGAGCGCCCATGCCTGCCATCGACCATCCACTGATTGACCAATTCCTCGACGCCCTGTGGCTGGAAAAAGGCCTGTCCGACAACACCCGTGGCGCCTACCGCAGCGATCTGGCGCTGTTCAACGGCTGGCTGCAAGAGAAAAACCTCGAGCTGATCAATGCCGGTCGTGAGTTGATCCTCGATCACCTGTCCTGGCGCCTGGAGCAGAACTACAAGCCGCGTTCCACCGCCAGATTTCTTTCCGGTGTGCGTGGTTTTTATCGCTATCTGCTGCGAGAAAAGCTGATTACGGTCGATCCGACCTTGCGCGTCGACATGCCGCAACTCGGTCGGCCTTTACCCAAATCATTGTCGGAAGCCGACGTCGAAGCGCTGCTCAAGGCGCCGGATCTGAGCGAAGCCATCGGCCAGCGTGACCGCGCCATGCTTGAGGTGCTGTACGCCTGTGGTCTGCGCGTGACCGAACTGGTCAGCCTGACGCTGGAGCAGGTCAACCTGCGTCAGGGCGTGCTGCGGGTGATGGGCAAGGGCAGCAAGGAGCGCCTGGTGCCGATGGGCGAGGAGGCGATTGTCTGGATCGAGCGCTATATGCGCGATGGCCGCAGCGAGCTGCTCGGCGGGCGCCCCAGCGATGTGCTGTTCCCCAGTCAGCGCGGCGAGCAGATGACCCGCCAGACCTTCTGGCACCGCATCAAGCATTGGGCCAAGGTCGCCGGGATCGGCAAATCGCTGTCGCCGCACACCCTGCGTCATGCGTTCGCCACGCACCTGCTCAACCACGGCGCCGATCTGCGGGTGGTGCAAATGTTGCTCGGGCACAGTGATCTGTCGACCACGCAGATTTACACCCATGTGGCCCGCGCGCGCTTGCAGGACCTCCATGCCAAACACCACCCAAGAGGCTGATGCAACCTTCAATGTTGGAGTCATTACCTGTGGCGAGGGGATTCATCCCCGACGGGCTGCGCAGCAGCCCCAAAAACTTTGCGTTCAATAAAATTCCAAAGTATCCATTTACGACCGCAGCGCCTGCATCGGGGATAAATCCCCTCACCACAATAATGTGTGCCAGTCAGCCTTGAGTGTCTTGTGTCAGGCGCATTCGGCCATGCGAGCCTTATGTGGTAGGCTTTGCCGGTTTGCACGATGGACGGTTATGACCCGGTGTTCCGGCACGGGCGTTCTGACCGTTTCATTTGTCCGCCTTCAGGAGTTCTCATGCGTCTGACCCAGATTTTCGCCGCCGCAGCCATTGCGTTGGTCAGCACCTTTGCCGTCGCCGATGACGCGGCCGACAAAGCCATTCGTCAAAGCCTGGAAAAACTCGAACTCGAGGTTCCGGTAGAAAGCATCAGCGCCAGCCCGTTGCCGGGCATGTATGAAGTCAAGCTCAAGGGCAGCCGCGTGCTGTACGCCAGCGCCGACGGCCAGTACATCGTTCAGGGCTACCTGTTCCAGCTCAAGGACGGCAAACCGGTCAACCTGACCGAGAAGACCGAACGCCTGGGCATCTCCAAACTGATCAATGCCATTCCAGTGGCCGAAACCGTGGTTTACCCAGCCGTGGGCGAGACCAAATCGCACATCACCGTGTTCACCGACACCACCTGCCCGTACTGCCACAAGCTGCACGCCGAAGTGCCTGAGCTGAACAAGCGCGGCATCGAAGTGCGCTACGTGGCGTTCCCGCGTCAGGGCCTCGGCTCGCCGGGTGACGAGCAGTTGCAAGCCGTGTGGTGCTCGACCGACAAGAAAGCCGCCATGGACAAAATGGTCGATGGCAAGGAAATCAAGGCCGCCAAGTGCGCGAACCCGGTTTCCAAACAGTTCGCTTTGGGTCAGTCGATTGGCGTGAACGGCACACCGGCCATCGTTTTGGCTGACGGACAAGTCATTCCGGGCTACCAGCCGGCGCCACAAGTCGCCAAACTGGCGCTGGGCGCCAAGTAATTCGCATCGTCACGGTCCGCCGTTGACGATCATGGTCCGGCAGCAACATCGCCGGGCCATTAATAGAGAGCCGCGAACACGCGGTTGTTTTCCGGCCGACCTTGCGTCGGCCGTTTCATGGGGAGTTCACAGTGAATCCGGTCAAAGTAGGCATCTGTGGGTTAGGGACCGTCGGTGGCGGTACCTTCAACGTACTTCAGCGCAACGCCGAGGAAATTGCTCGTCGTGCCGGGCGTGGGATCGAAGTGGCACAAATTGCCATGCGCACGCCAAAGCCTCAGTTCCAGACGACCGGTATTGCGATTACCAACGATGTCTTCGAAGTGGCCACGAACCCTGAGATCGACATCGTCATAGAGCTGATGGGCGGCTACACCGTTGCCCGCGAGCTGGTACTCAAGGCCATCGAGAATGGCAAGCATGTGGTCACCGCGAACAAGGCACTGATCGCCGTTCACGGTAATGAAATTTTCGCCAAGGCACGCGAGAAAGGCGTGATCGTGGCATTCGAAGCGGCCGTGGCCGGTGGCATTCCGGTGATCAAGGCGATCCGTGAAGGCCTGTCCGCCAACCGCATCAACTGGGTCGCCGGGATCATCAACGGCACCGGTAACTTCATCCTCACCGAAATGCGCGAGAAGGGTCGCACCTTCGAAGACGTGCTGGCCGAAGCGCAAGCGCTGGGCTACGCCGAAGCCGATCCGACCTTCGACGTCGAAGGCATCGACGCCGCGCACAAACTGACGATTCTGGCTTCCATCGCGTTCGGCATTCCGCTGCAATTCGACAAGGCCTACACCGAAGGCATCACCAAGCTGACCACCGCTGACGTGAACTACGCCGAAGCGCTGGGCTACCGCATCAAGCACCTCGGTGTGGCGCGCAGCACCGCCGCCGGTATCGAGCTGCGCGTACACCCGACGCTGATCCCGGCCGATCGCCTGATCGCCAACGTCAACGGCGTGATGAACGCCGTGATGGTCAACGGTGACGCCGCCGGTTCGACGCTGTTCTACGGCGCTGGTGCTGGCATGGAGCCAACCGCTTCGTCGGTGATCGCCGACCTGGTGGACGTGGTTCGCGCCATGACGTCCGATCCGGAAAACCGCGTGCCGCACCTGGCCTTCCAGCCGGACTCGCTGTCGGCGCACCCGATCCTGCCGATCGAAGCCTGCGAAAGCGCCTACTACCTGCGCATCCAGGCCAAGGACCATCCGGGCGTACTGGCTCAGGTGGCGAGCATCCTCTCGGAGCGCGGCATCAACATCGAGTCGATCATGCAGAAGGAAGTCGAGGAACACGACGGTCTGGTACCGATGATCCTGCTGACCCACCGCGTGGTCGAGCAGCGTATCAACGATGCGATCGCTGCCCTCGAAGCCCTGGCCGGCGTGAATGGTCCGGTTGTACGGATCCGCGTCGAGCACCTGAACTAAGTCGTTGTCCTGCAGTGGCCCCGTGAAAGGGGCCACTGTTGTGCACACTCTCCATTGGAGTCAGTCATGCGTTACATCAGTACCCGCGGCCAGGCACCGGCCCTGAATTTCGAAGACGTCCTGCTGGCCGGTCTGGCCACTGACGGCGGTCTGTACGTCCCGGAAAACCTGCCACGTTTCACCCAGGAAGAAATCGCCTCCTGGGCCGGCCTGCCGTATCACGAGCTGGCCTTCCGCGTGATGCGCCCGTTTGTCACCGGCAGCATCCCGGACGCCGATTTCAAAAAGATCCTCGAAGAAACCTACGGTGTGTTCTCGCACAGCGCCGTTGCGCCGCTGCGTCAGCTCAACGGCAACGAATGGGTGCTCGAGCTGTTCCACGGCCCGACCCTGGCGTTCAAGGACTTCGCCTTGCAACTGCTCGGTCGTCTGCTCGATTACGTGCTGGAAAAGCGCGGCGAGCGCGTGGTCATCGTCGGTGCCACCTCGGGTGACACCGGTTCGGCCGCCATCGAAGGCTGCAAGCACTGCGAAAACGTCGACATCTTCATCCTGCACCCGCACAACCGTGTGTCCGAAGTGCAGCGTCGGCAGATGACGACGATTGTCGGCGAGAACATCCACAACATCGCCATCGAAGGCAACTTCGATGACTGCCAGGAAATGGTCAAGAACAGCTTCGCCGACCAGAGCTTCCTCAAGGGCACGCGCCTGGTAGCGGTGAATTCGATCAACTGGGCGCGGATCATGGCCCAGATCGTCTACTACTTCCACGCAGCCCTGCAGCTGGGCGGCCCGGCGCGTTCGGTGGCGTTCTCGGTACCGACCGGCAACTTCGGCGACATCTTCGCCGGTTACCTGGCGCGCAACATGGGCCTGCCGATCAACCAGTTGATCGTCGCGACCAACCGCAATGACATCCTGCACCGCTTCATGAGCGGCAACCAGTACGTCAAGGAAACCCTGCACGCCACGCTGTCGCCGTCGATGGACATCATGGTTTCGTCTAACTTCGAACGCCTGCTGTTCGACCTGCACGGTCGTAACGGCGCGGCGATTGCCGGGCTGATGGATTCGTTCAAGCAGGGCGGTGGTTTCAGCGTCGAGCAAGAGCGCTGGACCGAAGCCCGCAAGCTGTTCGACTCGCTGGCCGTGGATGACGCGCAAACCTGCGAAACCATCGCCGAAGTCTACGCGCAGTGCGGCGAAGTGCTGGACCCGCACACCGCCATCGGCGTCAAGGCCGCGCGCGAATGTCGCCGCAGCCTGGACATCCCGATGGTGATCCTGGGTACCGCACATCCGGTGAAATTCCCGGATGCCGTGGAGAAAGCGGGTGTAGGAAAAGCTCTCGAACTGCCTGCACATCTTTCTGATTTGTTTGAGCGAAACGAGCGCTGCACCGTTCTGCCAAACGAGCTGAAAGCCGTACAGGCCTTTGTCAGCCAGCACGGCAACCGCGGCAAGCCGCTGTAAGCCGAAAAAGCTGTCACATTTTGAAGCCCGTCTCCTGACGGGCTTTTTTGTTTCTGCTGCCACACTGCTCGGGTTTTCGCCCATGAAGGACGGGTGAGTCGATCACGAAGGAAGTGGCAATGCTGTTTGAAAGAGGATGGAAACACGCCCTGAAGCGGGTTTTTCTGTTGTGCCTGTTGGTTGGCTGGCGCGTGGGCGTTGCGGCGCATCTGGCGCATGATGAAGAGCAGTTGAACATCGGCACCGTTGTGCTGAGTGAAGCAGAGCGGCAATGGGTTCGCGATAACCCGACGGTGATCGTGGCGGCGGAGCAGTACCCGTTGTACCTGTTTCTGGATGAGCATGGTCATTGGAGCGGCTTGAACAACGACGTGCTCAAACGCATCAGTGCCATGACCGGGTTGCAATTCGTTTACCGGGAGTCGTTTTCCACCGCGCAGATGCTCGAGCGCCTGGAAACCGGTGCCGCAGACATGAGCACGACCCTGGCGATGAATGATGAGCGCCGGTTGAGCCTGGATTTCAGTCATGCCTTTGGCGGTGCCGGTTGGGTATTTGTCGGCCGCGCCGGCGAGCCTGGAGTGCAATCGCTGGAGCAGTTGGCCAAACGGGTGCTGGTGTTGCCGGGGCGGCACGCGCTGGAGGGGGTGATCCGACGCGATTATCCGTCCATCGAATTACGTTCGGTGAAAACCTATGCCGAGGCACGGGCGCTGGTCGAAAGCGGTGAGGCCTATGCCACCATCGAAAACGAAATCGGTGCGCAGCTCTATCCCTCAGGCTTGCTGAAGGTTGGCGAATTGCTGGAGGGAAAATGGGAGGCGGATCTTCTGGCCGTGCGCAAGGGTCAGCCGCAATTGCTGAGCATCCTGAACAAGGCACTTGAAGCGTTCCCGGCTTCCGAACTGCGGGCCATTCGCCTGAACTGGCTGGGCGGCATCGGGCCGAAACCAGCTGCTGCGGGCTGGCAACACTGGTCCCGTTTGGGCTACTGGGGTGTGTTTGTGGTGGGGGCTTTTTGTGGGTTGTCGCTGTTATGGCATCGGCGAATGGCGGCGCTGATCAAACAGCATCGAGACGTGCAAAGCCAGCTCGGTGATCAATTGGTCTTCCAGCGCGCGCTGATAGACGCCATGCCTGACCCGGTGTTCGTTCGCGACCTGGAAGGGCGTCTGATCCTCTGTAACAAAAGCTACGAAGAGGCGTTGTCGATCCGCTTTGAGCAGGTGCAGGGGTGTCGCTTGATCGACGTCGATGCCCTGCCGCGTGCCACCGCCGGCATGCTGCATGAGGAGTTCATGATTCAGCTGAGAACCCGCCGAACCCGCTTCAGCAGACGTCGCCTGCAATTCAAGCAGGGTAATCGCGACATCTATCAATGGACGGTGCCGTTTTACTGTGCCAGTGGGGAGTTGCGAGGCCTGCTCGGCGGGTGGACGGACATCACCCGGCGTGATGCGGCAACGACGGGACATCCGCATTGATATAGGGAAATTTCCTATATCACGCGCTTCCTTTTCCGATGGGGGACTGAAGGAGGCTGCCCTAAAGTGGGCAGCAACTGCGGACGAGTCCGCGATTGCCGTTTCAGAGGTCGTCCATGCGCTCGCTCAAAGTACTGATTCTCGAACCCGATCCTTATCGAATGATGGCGTTGCACCAGATGCTCAATGCGGTCGGTATCTACGACGTGCTGACAGCGCCGTCGCTGGCGTCCGCAAAGTGCTCGCTGGAGCGCCGCACCCGGGTCGACATAGCGATTTGCGATCCGCAACTGCGCGGCGGAGAGGGCCTGGCGCTGATCCGTCATCTGGTGACCGGGCGGGAAGCGCGGGCGCTTATCCTGCTGGGGCGTGTGGCACCCGGCCTGCTGAGTGATCTCGAAAGCCTGCTGCACCAGCAGGAGCTGAAACTCCTGGGGCGTTTGCAAACGCCGGTCTCGGCGGTGCTGATGCGCGGGCTGCTGGACAGCTACCTGCAAGCGGCAGCCCATCCGGCGGGGGCTTGAGCCGATGGTTATGTTTCTGTCATCTTCACCGTGCATGCTCTGACAGACCGCTAACTGCTCCGGGAGCAGCGCGGTATTCAGAACTTTCTTCTCGGGCCGGTGGTCATTTATTGTGAACACGCCCCAGGCACAATGTTTTCGGACTATTGAGTGGAGATCGAGATGGAAAGTATCAGTCTATTGCTCGGTGAGGCTCTGAGCCCGTATCAGGTGACGTTGACTCCGTGTGGCGCCCATGGCGAATGCCTGGTGACGCTGAAGAACAGCAACGGCGCCCTCGTGGTGGAGCGCGAATTCAATCAGGCGCAGTTGAGCGACAAACGCCTGCTGACAGATGTGGTTGACGGTTTGCACCGTGACGTCCTGATCGCCGAAGGGCGGCTGGAGCCCTGTGTGATTGCGGCCTTGCGCAATGCGGCGCTGGATAAGCGTGCGGCCCTGTAAAGATGAAATATTTTTTGTGGGAACCTTCCTGCATCCCCGTCAGTCAGACCCCATAACAGCAGGATCAAGCATTGTGCTCCGGTGCTTGTCGCTTGCTGCTACGGGTCTTTAAGCAGACCGCGTTTAACCCCGAGTTGTCTCCCCACTGCTCGGGGTTTCTTTTTGCCCGCAGGTTTTACTGCGTGGCCTGTTGCTCGAAAAAAATCCGCGCCTGTTGCAGATAATCCGTGCGCATTTCGGGGTCCAGCCAGTCGGCATACGACTGGTTCAGTTGCTCGTGGGGCAGGGTACGCAGCAGTTGGTTGATCTCACTGATCGCCTGACGGCCCTGAGGAGTATCGGAACACCCGACAAAGCCAGACAGATACTTGCCGGTGCCGCGAATCGGAAAGAACACCAGTTCGTCTTCGGCAATTTGCGCCTGCTGCGCCTGATAGCGGATCTCCGGCCAGTAACCCAGCACCACTTGCAGACGCCCCAGGCGCTGCATCGACAGCAGGCTGCTCAGGGCGTCGTTGCCATAATGCTGCGTCAACGCACCGCCGGGAGCCTGCTTGAGCAGACTGTCGAGATACTCGCCGTAACTGCGTTCCGCGACGACTCCGACCTTGATCTCGCCATTGGCCAGAAATGCCGGCAGATCGACTTCACCGTCGATCAGGTACGGCGCCAGTACGTCGCGATCCTTCTGACGCACCACCAGACCATTACTGACAGCGCGAAACGCCGGGATAGAGAAAGTGATCCATTGCGTGCGCTCCTTGCTCCAGATCAGCGACGGATCGCAGGTAAAGGACGGCTCGTGCAGCATCTGCATGCCGCGGGCGCGATTGACCCGCATCAGCGTGTGTTCGTATTGCGGCATGCCGGCGATCAGCATCGGCATCAGTTGATCGATGACGCCCTGGCCCTTTTTCGGGCCTTCGAAGATGGTCAGGGGCGGCAGGTCGCGCAGCAACCAGACCAGCGTGGGTTTCGCTTGCGCCCAGGCGGGCAGGGCGAGCAGAAACAACAGGGCGAACAGCCGCCACGTCCACCAGTGGTGGGCGCGGTTGGCGTCCGATGTCTGCCGATGTTTCAGCTTAGATAGCTCCGTCTGCGCGCAACCGGGCGATCTGCTGTTCGTCGTAGCCAAGATCGTGCAGTACCTGCGCATTGTGTTCACCGAGTTGCGGTCCGACCCATTCGGAAGTACCCGGTGTCTCGGAGAGTTTCGGCACGATGCCCGGCATCTTGAAAGGCTTGCCGTCCGGCAGCTTCGCCTGCAGGAACATTTCCCGGGCGAGGTACTGCGGATCGCTGAACATGTCCTCGGCACTGAAGATCCGGCTGGCCGGCACTTCCGCCTGATTGAGCAGGTCGAGCACGCTTTGCAGCGGCAGCGAATTGACCCAGCGGTCGATCACGCCATACAACTCGTCGCGGCGACTGTCGCGCCCGTCGTTACTCGCCAGTGTCGGGTCGTTGGCCAGATCCTCGCGGCCGATGATCAGCATGAAACGCTTAAAGATTGCGTCGCCATTGGCACCGATCTGCACATGCTTGCCGTCGGCGCTGGTGTGGATCGATGACGGCGTGATGCCCGGCATGATGTTGCCGGTGCGCTCGCGGATGAAGCCGAACACGTCGAACTCCGGCACCATGCTTTCCATCATGGCGAAAATAGCCTCGTACAACGCGACATCGACCACTTGGCCGAGACCGCCGTTGACCTCGCGATGACGCAGCGCCATCAGCGCGCCGATGACGCCCCACAACGCGGCAATCGAATCGCCAATGGAAATCCCGGTGCGCACCGGTGGCCGGTCTTCGAAGCCGGTGATGTAGCGCAAACCGCCCATGGATTCGCCGACCGCGCCAAAGCCTGGTTGATCCTTCATCGGCCCGGTCTGACCGAAACCCGAGAGGCGCACCATCACCAGTTTCGGATTCAGCGCGTGCAGGGTTTCCCAGCTCAGCCCGAGTTTTTCCAGCACGCCGGGGCGAAAGTTTTCGATCAGGATGTCGGCTTCGCCCAGCAGTTTTTTCAGGATCGCCAGGCCCTCGGGGTGCTTGAGGTTCAGGGTCAGCGACTTCTTGTTACGCGCCTGGACGAACCACCACAGCGAGGTGCCTTCATACAATTTGCGCCACTTGCGCAGCGGATCACCGCCGTCGGGCGATTCGATCTTGATCACTTCGGCGCCGAACTCGCCGCAAATGCGCGAGGCAAACGGCCCGGCAATCAACGTACCCAATTCAATGACTTTCACACCGCTGAGCGGTTTGTTGGCGAACGGCATACTGAATCCTGTAGGACAAGGCTGAGCGGATACAGCGTTTTAACATAGCCGGCTGTCAGACGCCGCAGGTTGATCGCCATCAATTCGATGATTGCCTACGGCATCGGTTAGACTTGCCGACTTTCCTCGTATCAAGAAGCCCGTTCATGGCCCAGCCGTCTACCACGTACAAATTCGAACTGAACCTCACTGACCTCGACCGCAGCGTCTACGAGAGCGTCAAGCAGACCATCGCCCGTCACCCTTCGGAAACCGAAGAGCGCATGACCGTGCGGCTGCTGGCCTACGCCCTCTGGTACAACGAACTGCTGTCGTTTGGCCGTGGTCTGTCGGACGTGGATGAACCTGCGCTGTGGGAAAAAAGCCTGGATGACCGCGTTCTGCACTGGATCGAAGTCGGTCAGCCGGACGCCGATCGCCTGACCTGGTGCTCGCGTCGCACCGAACGCACCAGTCTGCTGGCCTATGGCAGTCTGCGCGTGTGGGAAGGCAAAGTGGTGCCGGTGGCGAAGAACCTGAAAAACGTCAACATCGCCGCCGTGCCGCAGGAAGTACTGGAAACCCTGGCCAAGGACATGCCGCGCGTCATCAAGTGGGACGTGATGATCAGCGAAGGCACGATCTTCGTCACTGACGACCGTGGTCAGCACGAAGTCCAGCTGGAATGGCTGGCCGGTGAACGCGGCTGATCCTGCGCCGCTTACTGATTAATCCCACGTATTCAAGAGAAGTTTCCGTTAGCCCATGCGTATTGATCCTCGACCGTTGCCTGCCACGCTGCCGTTTCTCGGTGACCTGCCACCTTTGCTGACCCGTTTGTACGCGGCACGGGGTGTGCAGTCCGAGGCGGAGCTGGATAAAAGTCTGGCGCGGCTGATTCCGTTCCAGCAGCTCAAGGGCATCGAGGCGGCGGTGGATCTGCTGGTGACGGCGCTGGAGCAGCGTCAACGGATTCTGATCGTCGGTGACTTCGACGCCGATGGCGCGACGGCCAGTACGGTCGGCGTGCTCGGCTTGCGTCTGCTGGGCGCGGCGCATGTCGATTATCTGGTGCCGAACCGCTTCGAATACGGCTATGGCCTGACCCCGGAAATCGTCGAAGTCGCCCTGACCCGCGAACCGCAGTTGCTGATCACCGTCGACAACGGCATCTCCAGTGTCGAGGGCGTGGCGGCGGCGAAGAAGGCCGGGCTCAAGGTGTTGATCACCGACCACCACTTGCCCGGCGATGAACTGCCGCAAGCCGATGCGCTGGTCAACCCGAACCAGCCGGGCTGTGAGTTTCCGAGCAAGGCGCTGGCCGGGGTCGGGGTAATTTTCTACGTGTTGATGGCCTTGCGCGCGCGCCTGCGCAGTCTCGGCTGGTACGAGAGCAAGCCGCAGCCGAACATCGGCGAACTGCTGGATCTGGTGGCGCTGGGCAGCGTTGCCGACGTGGTGCCGCTGGACGCCAACAACCGGATTCTGGTGCATCAGGGCCTCGAGCGGATTCGCGCCGGGCGTGCCCGTCCGGGGATCAAGGCGATTCTTGAAGTGGCCAAGCGTGACGCCGCGCGAATCACTTCCACCGACCTTGGATTTATCGTCGGCCCGCGCCTGAACGCGGCGGGGCGCCTGGACGACATGAGCCTCGGCATTGAATGCCTGCTCACTGCCGACGCCAATCTGGCGCGGGAAATGGCCGCGCAACTGGACGGCATGAATCAGGATCGCAAATCCATCGAGCAGGGCATGCAGCGCGAGGCGCTGGCCCAGCTCAAGGACTTGCCGGTGGAATCGATGCCGTTCGGCCTGTGCCTGTTCGATCCCGAGTGGCACCAGGGTGTGATCGGCATTCTCGCTTCGCGGATGAAAGAACGTTATTTCCGTCCGACGATTGCCTTCGCCGATGCCGGTGACGGTTTACTCAAGGGCTCGGGGCGTTCGGTGCAGGGTTTCCATATTCGCGATGCCCTGAGCGTGGTGGCGGCGCAGCATCCGAACCTGATTGCCAAGTACGGTGGCCACGCGATGGCGGCCGGCCTGACCTTGCCGCAAGAGAATTTTCCGCTGTTCGCCGAGGCTTTTGACGCTGAAGTGCGTCGGCAACTTCGCGAAGAAGACCTGACCGGGCGCATGCTCTCGGACGGCACGCTGGCGGTCGAGGAATTCCATCTGGAACTGGCTCGCGCCCTGCGCCATGCCGGGCCTTGGGGCCAGCACTTCCCGGAGCCGCTGTTCCATGGCGTGTTCCAGTTGGTCGAGCAGCGGGTGGTCGGCGAGCGGCACCTGAAAGTGGTGCTGAAGAGCGAGTGCGGGTCGGTGAAGCTGGATGGCATCGCTTTCGGCATTGACCGTGATGTCTGGCCGAACCCGACCATTCAGTGGGTCGAGCTGGCCTACAAGCTCGACGTCAACGAGTTCCGGGGCAACGAGACGGTGCAACTGATGATCGCCCACATCGAACCACGCTGATGCCATTCGCGAGCAAGCCCGCTCCCACAGGTACAGTGTTGCCATTGTGGGAGCGGGCTTGCTCGCGAAGGCGTTCTTTCACACACAGAATTACTCTGAACCCTCCCTCATCCCCGGTTGTCGACTAGGCTCTAAGCACTGCTTGATTGGCCTTGTGACGTCTTGTCGAATTTTTTGCCCGCGGGGGCGGGTGCTGCACCATTTCCTGTCACTCGTCGACTTTTCAAACAGAACCCTGGAGCCTGCCCACTGATTTGAGAGGTGCCCCATGAGTCTGCTGCTCGAACCCTTTACCCTTCGCCAACTGACCCTGCCCAACCGCATCGCCGTGTCGCCGATGTGCCAGTATTCCAGCGTCGACGGTCTGGCCAACGACTGGCATCTGGTGCACCTGGGCAGCCGCGCAGTGGGCGGTGCCGGCCTGATTTTCACCGAGGCCACGGCGGTCACCGCCGACGGGCGGATCACCGCCGAAGACCTCGGTTTGTGGAACGACGAACAGATCGAACCGCTGCAACGCATCACCCGTTTCATCACGGCTCAGGGTGCGGTTGCTGGCATTCAACTGGCCCATGCCGGGCGCAAGGCCAGCACCCATCGGCCATGGATCGGCAAACACGGCAGCGTCAAGCCGGAGGATGGCGGCTGGACCCCGGTCGGGCCGTCGCCGATTGCCTTCGACCCGCAGCACACGCAACCGAAGCAGCTGGATGAAGGGCAAATCGCCGAAGTCATCCAGGCCTTCGTCGCTGCGGCCAAACGTGCGTTGACCGCAGGTTTCAGCGTGGTCGAGGTGCATGCCGCCCACGGTTATCTGCTGCATCAGTTTCTGTCGCCATTGAGCAATCAGCGCCGCGATCAATACGGTGGTTCGTTCGAAAACCGTATTCGGCTGGTGTTGCAAGTCACCGAGGCCGTGCGCGAGGTCTGGCCACAAGAGTTGCCGGTGTTTGTCCGGGTTTCGGCCACCGACTGGGTCGAAGACGGCTGGAACCCGGATGAAACCGTGGAGCTGGCGCGCCGCCTCAAGGCACTGGGAGCGGATCTGATCGACGTCTCTTCCGGTGGTACCGCCGCCAACGCCGAGATTCCCGTGGGGCCGGGTTATCAGACGCGTTTCGCCGAACGGGTACGCAAGGAGTCAGGCATCGCCACCGGCACCGTCGGCATGATTACCGAGCCGGCGCAGGCCGAGCACATTCTGCGCACCTGTCAGGCCGACATCATCTTTCTCGCCCGCGAACTGCTGCGTGACCCTTATTGGCCGCTGCACGCCGACGATGATCTGGGCGGGCGCAAAGCGGTGTGGCCGGCGCAGTATCAGCGCGCGACCCATCGTGATCAGCCGATTCACGAGTCTGACCTGCGCGATTGATTTCAAGCCGGCGCAACGTCTATAAAACCCGCCATTGAACCGGCGGGTTTTTTCTTGCCTGCCATTTGCCAAGGAAGTCGAGCATGTTGATCGAGCGAGAACTGACCGAACACGACTTGCCGTTGCTGGCGCAGATCGACCGCAGCGAGCTGGTGGAGGAATGTTATCGGCTGGAAAAAGGTGAGCTGATTCTGTATCCGGTGCATTTCGACATGCGTGGCTGGCCGGAAGGCGAAGCTGAGGAAAACGCGCTGGCGCTGGAAAAGTGCTTGCGGCGCGGTGGTTGGTTTTACGGGATTTTCGATGGGCAGACGCTGGTTGCGGCGGTGGTTGTGGATAACCGGGTTATTTACAATCAGGGGTTGAGCATGCGGCAGTTGAAGTTTCTGCACATCAGCCGTGATTACCGCGGGCAAGGGCTGGGGGCGAAGTTGTTTGCGCTGGCCTGCGAGCAGGGGCGGCGATTCGGTGCCCAGGCGTTGTATGTTTCAGCGACTGAATCGCGCAACACTGTGGAGTTTTATCAGCGTCAGGGTTGCCGGTTGGTTGATCAGGCGGATCCAGAGTTGTTTGATCAAGAACCCAGAGACATTCATCTGTATTGCCCACTGACCTGAAGCAGTTTCTTCAATATCCGATGTTGAATGTTCTGACGCATTCGCGAGCAAGCCCGCTCCCACCCTGGTTTTGTGTCGGTCGCAAACTGTGTGATCGACCGGGATCCAGTGTGGGAGCGGGCTTGCTCGCGAAGAGGCCCTTACAGGCGCCTCAAATCATCAAGGATACTTGCGCTTGTCCAGTGCCGGCGGGAAGTACTGGTACAGCCAGGTCTCGCTCAGTATGCGGTCATTGGTGCGGATGAACAGGCGCAGTTCCACCGGGTCGACGCTGTCGCTGGTCGGGTACCAGTCGAACAGGATCCGGTAACCCTTGATGTCATCGAGCACCAGCACGCTGAAGTCCTGCACTTTGCCGTTGGAGCAGGTGACCACCGGTTCGATCCCGGTGCCCTGCGGCAGGCGATCGAGACCGCCACCGGTGAAGTCCACGGCAAAACGACGGGCCCAGACCGGCGGGTAATGCTCGCCTGGTGCCCAGCCTTCGACGAAACCACCCATGCCCGACCGGGTCGCATGCACCCGCGCCAGCGGCGTGCCGACCGGTGGCAGGGCGCTCCAGTAGAGCTTGTAGCCGTAGTTCAGCGAGTCGCCAGCGGCCACCGGTTTCTTCGGCGTCCAGAACGCGACGATGTTGTCGAGGGTTTCGCCGGTGGTTGGAATTTCCAGCAGGTCGATGGAGCCTTCGCCCCACGCGGTTGTAGGCTCGACCCACAGGCTCGGGCGTTTGCTGTACCAGTCAACGGTGTCCTGATAGTTGGCGAACTCGTGGTCGGTCTGCACCAGTCCGAAGCCCTTCGGATCGGTGTCGGCGAACGCGTTGAACTGCAGGGTCGCCGGGTTGTTCAGCGGGCGGCAGATCCACTCGCCATTGCCACGCCACATCGCCAGGCGATCGGAGTCGTGGATCTGCGGGTGAATGGTGTCGCACATACGGCGTTCGTGGGTGCCGCAGCTGAACATGCTGGTCATCGGCGCGATGCCCAGTTGTTCGATGGCGGTACGCGCGTTGATGTGGGCGTCGATCTCCATCACCACGCGCTCGGCCTGGCAATCGATGTCGAAGCGGTAGGCACCGGTGGCGCTCGGCGAGTCGAGCAGCGCGTAGACCACGAAGCGCGTGGCGTTCTGATCCGGGGTCTCGAACCAGAATTTAGTGAAGTCCGGGAATTCTTCGCGCTTTTTCGCGTAGGTGTCGACGGCCAGGCCGCGAGCGGAGAGGCCATATTGGCCAGTCGCATCCACCGCGCGGAAATAACTGGCGCCGAGGAACGACACCACGTCATGGCGATCCAGCTCCGGCGCCTTGAACAGCTTGAAACCGGCAAACCCCAAGTCGCCCTTGAGCTGCTGGGTGTCGACTGAGGTGTTCTCGTAATTGAACAGCGTCGGGCGGAAATGCACCTCGCGCGCGGTGCGGGTCTTCGGATCGACGCTGTACATGCGCACCGGCTGGCGGAAACCCATGCCGACGTGGAAGAACTGCACGTCCAGCTGACCCTTGTTCTCTTTCCACAGCGAATGATCGCCGTCGTAGCGGATCGCGTTGAAATTCTGCGGGGTCATGGTCGCCAGCGTTGGCGGCAGCACCTGTTTGCTGTCCTGATAAGCCGAGCCGGCCAGTTGCTTGGCCTGGCGCTTGAGCGCTTCGAAGTCGAAAGCCTGGGCCTCGCCATCGGCGGCGCCACCATTGGCGGCCCAGGCACGGGCGGCCAGCAGGCCGGAAGCCGAGAGACCGGTGTAAGCCGCAATGGCCATCGACGCTTTGAGCAAATTCCTGCGGTGCATAAATACAACCTGTCGTGAGCAATCCCGCGCCTTTCCTGGCACGTGCTGGATCAGAAATAACGGTTCGGACAAGCCTTCGGCCAAACGCAACGGACTATTAACAGATGCCGGCTAGCTTAAACGGTTCGCTCGCCGAGCAAAATTCGTTGATTCACAGTGACAGAGTGTCAATGAAACAAGACATGTCGGTTAAAAATCTGACAGGGCGTTCTGATTTATGCGGCATATCTGCTTTTTTCGACTAATTACTCTAAAAACCGCTTTTCAGCGCCGATTTAATTTCTATTCTATGGGCATGACCGGTGTTGACCGGTAGGGCACACGGCGCTGCTGTAAGGGGCAGGGCGATGTGGTGGTTTAGCAATTCTTTGAAGTATTGAAGGACGTCGTCCATGGCAAAAATACAAGGTATCGCCGAAATGCTCGGCATCTTCCCCTGCCTCGGCAGCGGCCGTAGAAGGCGTCGTTTGAGTCCTGAAGAGCTGAAGCTGGTGGAGCGTTATCGCGAGTTGTCGGAGAGTGACCGGATTGCGATGCGGTATCTGGTGGATGCGATGCGCAGTGTTTCGCGGTTTTGAGTGGAAATAAAAAGGGGCGGACTGAAAGGTCCGCCCTTTTTTATTTGGATCAGCTACACGTTCCCAGGACTGGATACGGCCGCTGGCCGCGCATCAACTCCGGCACATCCCGCCATTTGACCCACGCCTGCTGTTGCCAGTGCAGCAGCGGTACGGTAACGCCTGCCCAATGCATTGAGCTCAAGCTCGGGTGGTTTTCCACAGGGCTTGATTGAGTTTCGCGCAGCATCGGGATGACTTCATGGCTCAGCCATTGGCGCAGGTGTCGGTTTTCCGGGACGAAGTGATGGACGAGCAGGGCGAACAGGCCGGACTCGCTGACCATCGCGCAATCGATGATTTCGCCGTCCCGACGCAGGAGGACATGGCGACGCTGGTCGGGATCGAGTTTCAGGGTGAGGCGTTCGTTCAGGGGGTAACCCATCAAGCGACCGAGATCTTGCACGCAGAACCAGGCTTCGTGGTCTTGCATGAAGGCGTGGAGGAAGCGGTTGTGGCGGGTGAAGGCGGTGGGGGTGAAGAAAGCGGAGCTTTCAGAAGGAATTTGTACGTGGTTAGGCATTTTTCGACTCCAATATTGAGAATAGAGCCGCCACTCAAATGAGTGCGGTCACGCCGTTTTGATATTTATTCCGGCTCCGACACCGGGCCGCTGATTTCGCCGCCGAGAGAAAGCCTATCGGCTAGCAACCTACGACGCCAAGTCGGTTCTATCGATACCTTCTGTAGGAAAGAGGATTTATCGCTGAGGGTCGTATCTGTAGGAAATGCCTGTTTTTGCATTGGCGCCAGCGAGACCGCCCCTCACCAGTGTTTTTTCCGTTATTTGTTTGAATCTTGCGCATCGTTGCAGATGCCGGCCCGTCGTTTCAGGGCTCAAAGGATTGTGACGAATAAAGGAGAATTCAATGAAGGTATCTCTCAAGCAGATCAACGGCCCTTGGGATCAGGGCTGGGTGCTGGACAAACACATGGTAAGTAGTACCTTTCTTGGCAACGATGATCGCGGACACCCATGCTTCGATAATCAGCGTACTGAGATTGGTGAGGCGACCTACCAGCTCAAATACCAGAAGGATTGGACTCAGGTCAGTCCACTTGCCCAGGCAGTAGCGACAAATGTGTTCCCAAAACTGAACCAGGTCGGGTTTGTAGTGCCTATGCCCGCTTCAAATATTCGTCAGCGACAACCGGTGACTGAAGTTGCCCTGGCGTTGGGACGAATTATCGGTCGGCCGGTTTTCACGGATTTGCTTCGAAAAGCGACCACGGGAAAGTCGCTCAAGGATTTACATTCCAAAGCCGACAAGGTTGCCGCGATTGGAGACAGTTTCACTGTCAATGATGAAATCACCACCGATGGATGCTGGAATGTTTTGGTTGTAGATGATTTGTTTGATAGCGGAGCGTCGATGGACGCGGCCTGCGCTGTTCTGCGTAAATATCCGAAAGTAGGGAAAATTTATGTCGCAGCGCTAACTTGGAAGTGAATTCAATGACCACTGTATTTATTGCTGGCTCTATCAACATCAAGAACCTTGATCCGAAGGTTAAAGAGCGCATCAATAATATCGTCGCGTCAGATTTTGAGGTGGTGGTTGGGGATGCAGGTGGCGCCGATACCTCCATTCAGGAGTACCTGCTGAGTCTCGAACGATCCAAAACCACGGTGTTCTGCAGCGGTTCTGCTCCTAGGAATAATCTTGGACAGTGGCCCGCCAGAACAGTCGACTCCAAGCATTCCAAGGGGTCGAGAGCCTTCTTCACCGAGAAAGACGTCGTCATGGCCGAAGCAGCTGACTACGGTTTGATGATCTGGGACGCAAAGAGCACCGGTACGCTCAGCAACGTCATTGAACTGTTGTCGAGAAAGAAGAAGTCGCTTGTCTTCGTCAACAAGGAAAAGGAATTCAAAGTGGTCGGAGACGTCAGTCAGCTCGAAGAGTTGATTGCATTCATGTCCGATCACGCCAAGCAAAAAGCCAATGAAAAAATCAGGTTGTTCGATCGTATTTCGTTACTGAAGAACGATCAGGCAGAGCTTTCTTTTTGATGACTTTTCTCGTCTTTGCTGAACCCCGACACTTTGTCGGTGCCGGGGTCAGAAGCGCTTAGCGACTCACCTTCCACGCATCCCCAGCCGGCGCCTTCCCATGGTCATACGGCTTGCCAATCCACATGTAAACCAGCCCCAGCCCAATCACGATCACCGTGCTCAACACCATCGCATAGTTCACGTACCACGCCGCATCCGGCGTGCGTGGCCAGGCCATGTTGATGATTGCGCCGACGCCATACACCAGCGCGCCGATGTTCACTGGCCAGCCCCACGCGCCGAGGGTGAATTTGCCGCTGGGTTTCCAGCCTTTCATTCGCGCGTACAAAGCGGCCAGCACGATCATCTGGAACGCGAGGTAGATGCCGATGGCGGCGAAGCTGACGATGGTGGCCACGGCGTCTTGCAGGAAGAAGCCGAGGGCGATGATCAGGGCGGGCAGGACGCCGGACACGAACAGTGCGGCAACTGGCACCTGGGTTGTAGGAGAAATCTTTTTCAGCAGTCGGCTGCCGATCACCATTTCGTCGCGAGCGTAGGAGTACAGCAGACGACTCGCCGCAGCCTGCAGGCTGATGACGCAGGAGATGAAGGAAATCATTACCACGCCCATCACTACTTTCGAGCCGATCGGGCCGAAGGCGTTGTTGAGGATGGTGGTGACCGGGTCCTTGTCGGTGCCGTTGATCACCGCTTGCATGTCCGGCACGGCGAGGATCAGCGCCAGGCAGGCGAACATCGCCGCGACGCCGCCGATGTAGATGGTCATGCGCATGGCCACCGGGATTTTTGCGCTGGGGTTCGGAGTTTCTTCGGCAACGTCGCCGCAGGCCTCGAAGCCGTAGTAGAGGAACATCCCGGCCAGCGAAGCGGTGAGGAACGCCGGCAGGTACGAGCCGTCGACGCGGATGTCGAAGGTGTTGAACAGCACGCTCAGAGGCTGGTGACGCTCGAAGATCAGCAGGTACACGCCGACGATTACCGCGCCGACCAGTTCGCAGAGGAAGCCGAACATGGCGATACGCGCCAGCACTTTGGTGCCGCTCAGATTGACCAGCGTGGCGAACAAGGTCAGCACCAGCGCGATGACGATGTTGGTGTTGTTGCTCGGCTCAAACCCGAGCATCGCCGCCAGATACGGGCCGGCACCGACGGCCACCGCCGCGATGGTCACGCACAGGGCGATGGAGTAGATCCAGCCGACCATCCACGCCCATTTCTTGCCGACCAGACGCCGCGCCCATGGATAAACGCCACCGGAAATCGGGAACTGCGAAACCACTTCGCCGAAGATCAGGCACACCAGCAACTGGCCGCAACCGACCAGTAGATAGGCCCAGAACATCGGTGGCCCACCGGCCGCGAGGCACAGGCCGAACAGGGTATAAACCCCCACGACCGGTGACAGATAGGTGAACCCTAAAGCGAAGTTTTCCCACAGGCTCATGCTGCGGTTGAAGTTCGAGGTGTAGCCGAGTTTGCGCAGTTGTTCGGCATCGCTGTCGGCAACGGCGGCCGAGAGTTCGGGTGAGGCACTCATGTGTTTTGCTCCGGGAAATCGGCAGATTTCGGATGGCCGAAGCCGTGGCGGGGCTTTGTGGGCGCCGCCCGGGTCGGTAGTTATTGTTTTGGAATCCTGGTGGTGCGTAATGCCGGTTTTCTTCCTGAAACCGAGGTGACGCCTTCGCGAGCAAGCCCGCTCCCACCTTGGAATGCGTCCCCCTGTGGGAGCGGGCTTGCTCGCGAAGCTTTTAAAGGCTTAGTGCTTGAACATCACATGCCGAACCGTGGTGTAGTCCTCCAGCCCATACATGGACATGTCCTTGCCGTAACCGGACAATTTCTGACCGCCATGGGGCATTTCGCTGACCAGCATGAAGTGTGTGTTGACCCAGGTGCAGCCGTACTGCAGCCGCGCCGACAAGCGATGCGCGCGTCCGACATCCGCCGTCCACACCGAGGAGGCGAGGCCGTAGTCCGAATCGTTGGCCCACTCCAGCGCCTGCGCTTCATCGGTGAATTTGGTCACCGAGACCACCGGGCCGAACACTTCGCGGCGGACGATCTCGTCATCCTGTTGCGCGTCGGCCAGCACCGTCGGCTCGAAGAAGAAACCGTCGCCTTCCACAGCCTTGCCACCGGTGATCAAGCGAATGTGCGACTGTGCCACGGCGCGTTCGACGAACGCGGCGACGCGGTCGCGATGCTGCGCGGTGATCAGCGGCCCCAACTCGGTCGTCGGATCATCCTGCAAGCCGTATTTGATGCTGCTCACCGCCGCGCCGAGCTTCTCGACAAACTTGTCGTAGATGCCCTGCTGCGCGTAGATCCGGCACGCGGCGGTGCAGTCCTGTCCGGCGTTGTAGAAACCGAAGGTGCGGATACCTTCAACCGCCGCATCGATGTCGGCGTCGTCGAAGATGATCACCGGCGCCTTGCCACCCAGTTCCATGTGCATGCGTTTGACGCTGTCGGCGGTGCTGGAAATGATGTTCGAGCCAGTAGCGATCGAGCCGGTCAGCGAGACCATGCGCACTTTAGGATGCGTGACCAACGGGCTGCCGACGCTAGGACCGCGACCGAATACCAAATTGAGTACACCGGCCGGGAAGATTTCCGACGCCAGTTCGGCCAGACGCAACGCGGTCAGCGGGGTTTGTTCCGACGGCTTGAGCACCACGGTATTACCGGCAGCGAGGGCCGGGGCGATTTTCCAGGCGACCATCATCAACGGGTAGTTCCACGGCGCGATGGAGGCAATTACGCCCACCGGGTCGCGGCGGATCATCGAAGTATGGCCGGGCAGGTATTCGCCACCGGCCGAACCGCTCATGCAACGGCTGGCGCCGGCGAAGAAACGGAACACATCGGCAATCGCCGGGATCTCGTCGTTCAGTGCGGCGCTGTAGGGTTTGCCGCAGTTGTCGGATTCGAGTTTCGCCAGTTCCTCGCCATGAGCTTCGATGGCGTCGGCGAGTTTGAGCAGCAGCAGCGAACGGTCTTTCGGCGTGGTTTGCGACCACTCGGCGAAGGCGTTATCGGCGGCGCGCACGGCGGCGTCGACCTGGGCCTCGGAGGCTTCGTTGATCTCCACCAGTATGCTGCCGAGCGCCGGGTTGAGCACCGGTTGGGCCGGTCCTTCGCCGTTGACCAGGTGGCCGTTGATCAAGAGTCTGGTTTGCATGTCTGTTGTCCTCTTCGAAGCAATTGTTATTTTTCTGAAGAAACCGGGTTCCATTGTGGGAGCGGGCTTGCTCGCGAAAGCGGTGGGTCAGCCGACATCAATGCTGAATTTGATTGCCTCTTCGCGAGCAAGCCCGCTCCCACATTTCGATCCAGTTTCTTCAGTTATTCGGTTATTTCCCACCACTGCCCGCGACACTCTCGCCACCCCGGGTCAGGTAATACGCGCCGAGAATCGGCAGCATGGTCACCATCATCACCAGCATGGCGACGACGTTGGTCACCGGCACATCCCGTGGGCGGCTCAGTTGATTGAGCAGCCACAACGGCAACGTGCGCTCATGCCCGGCGGTGAACGTGGTGACGATGATTTCGTCGAACGACAGCGCAAAGGCGAGCATGCCGCCGGCCAACAGCGCCGAGCCGAGGTTCGGCAGGATGATGTAGCGGAAGGTCTGCCAACCATCGGCACCCAGATCCATCGAGGCTTCGATCAAACTGTGCGAAGTGCGGCGCAGACGGGCGATGACGTTGTTGTAGACAATCACCACACAGAAGGTCGCGTGGCCGACGATGATGGTGAACATCCCCGGCTCGATCCCCAGTGTCTTGAACGTCGCCAGCAAGGCGATCCCGGTGATGATCCCCGGCAGCGCGATCGGCAAAATCAGCATCAGTGAAATGCCCTGCTTGCCGAAGAAATCGCGGCGGTACAACGCTGCCGAAGCCAGCGTACCGAGCACCATCGCGATCAACGTGGCGATGGCGGCGATCTGCAATGAGAGCTTGATCGCCTCCAGCACATCCGGCCGTGAAAACGCCACGCTGAACCAGTGCAGGGTGAAGCCCTTCGGCGGAAAGCTGAACGCGGCTTCCTCGGTGTTGAAGGCGTAAAGGAAGATGATCAGGATCGGGAAGTGCAGGAACACCAACCCGCCCCAGGCGGCGATGCGCAGACCCAGTGAAGCGCGCTCAGAGTGCATCGAAGGCCCCCAGACGTTTGACGATGGACAGGTAAACCGCGATCAGCACAATCGGTACCAACGTGAACGCTGCGGCCATCGGCATGTTGCCGATCGCACCTTGCTGCGCGTACACCATACTGCCGACGAAGTAGCCGGGCGGCCCGACCAGTTGCGGCACGATGAAGTCGCCCAACGTCAGCGAAAACGTGAATATCGAGCCGGCAGCAATTCCCGGAATCGACAGCGGCAGAATCACCTGCATGAAGGTCTGACGCGGCTTGGCGCCAAGGTCGGCGGAAGCCTGCAACAGCGATGGCGGCAGACGTTCCAGCGACGCCTGAATCGGCAGGATCATGAACGGCAGCCAGATGTAGACGAACACCATGAAGCGCCCCAAGTGCGAGGTCGACAGGGTGCTGCCGCCCACTCCGGGAATGCCGAGGATGAACTGCAACACCGGCTCCAGTCCCAGATGCTGCACGAACCATTGCGCGACGCCGCCCTTGGCCAACAGCAGTGTCCAGGCGTAGGCCTTGACGATGTAACTGGCCCACATCGGCAGCATCACCGCGATGTAGAAAAACGCCTTGGTCTTGCCCGTGGTGTAGCGCGCCATGTAGTAGGCAATCGGGAACGCGACGATGGCGCTGGCGATCGACACGACGATGGCCATGCTCAGCGTGCGCAGGATGATGTCGAAGTTCGACGGCTGGAACAGCGCGGCAAAATTCGCCAGGGTCAGGTCAGGGGTGACCGCCATGGTGAAGTCGTCAAAGGTGTAGAACCCCTGCCACAACAGCACCAGCAACGAGCCGAGGTAGATCGCGCCGAACCACAGCAACGGCGGCACCAGCAGCAGCGACAGATAAAGATTCGGCTTGCGATAGAGCAGGTTGGAAAACCGCCGCAACGGCGGTGCCTGGGTCATTGCGAGCGTGCTCATTTCAGACCCCGCTCGCGACGGTGTCATGCAGCGGGATCATCGCTTCCCGCGCCCAGCGTGCGCTCAGGCGTTGGCCGGTCTGGTGCTGCGCGCTGCTGTCGATCCACTGATTGTTGGCGTGGCTGATGCTCAGGGTCTGGCCGTTTTCCAGCGTCAGTTCATAGCGCGTGGCGCTGCCCTGATACTGGATGTCGTGGAGCAGACCGCTGACTTCGATTTCATGGCTGGCGAGCGGCCCTTCGGCAAAACGCACGTGTTCCGGGCGAATCGAAAACGGCTGCGGATGGCCGCTGAGCTGGCGCGCCAGATCGCCACGAATCACGTTCGAAGTACCGACGAATTCGGCGACGAAGGTTGTAGTGGGTTTCATGTACAGATTGCGCGGGGTGTCGACCTGCTCGATGCAGCCCTTGTTGAACACCGCCACGCGGTCGGACATCGACAGCGCTTCGGTCTGATCGTGAGTGACGAAGATGAAAGTGATGCCGAGCTGGCGTTGCAGCTTCTTCAGTTCACTCTGCATCTGCTCGCGCAATTTCAGGTCGAGGGCACCCAATGGCTCATCAAGCAACAGCACGCGCGGACGATTGACCAAGGCGCGGGCGAGGGCGACACGCTGGCGCTGACCGCCGGACAACTGCACCGGTTTGCGTGCGCCGTAGCCACCGAGGGCGACCATGGCCAACGCCTCTTCGGCGCGCTTGTGGCGCTCGGTTTTGCTCACGCCTTTGACCTTCAAGCCATAGGCAACGTTGTCCAGCACGTTCATGTGCGGGAACAGTGCGTAATCCTGGAAGACGGTGTTCACATCACGTTGATACGGCGGCAGACCGGCGGCTTCGGCGCCGTGAATGCGGATCGAGCCGGCGCTCGGTTGTTCGAATCCGGCGATCAGGCGCAGGCAGGTGGTCTTGCCCGAGCCGGAAGGGCCGAGCATGGAAAAGAACTCGCCGTCCTGGATATCGATGGAAACCCGGTCAACGGCCTTCACCTCGCCGAACTGCCGGGAAACGTTGGTGAACTGGACTGCAAGCGTCATGGTGCGGTGCTCCGGTAAAGCGGGCTTTCAAAGAATGATCGGGTGTTGCGTCGAAAAGATCGCAGCCTGCGGCAGCTCCTACAGGAAGTGTGTAGGGCGCTGAAATTGCTTTTAGCTCCCTCTCCCTCCGGGAGAGGGCGGGGGGTGAGGGTGGCTTTATTGGCCATTGCTCTGAAATCAAGGGCAAAGCCAAAAGCCACCCCCTCACCCCAGCCCTCTCCCCCAGGGGGAGAGGCGGAAAGGGAGTTAGACCAAGTTGCTCTCGGGCTTACCTGCCGCCCATGATCGCAATGTAGTCCTGAGTCCAGCGGCTATAAGGCACGAACTTGCCGCCCTCGGCCTGCGGGGTTTTCCAGAAGGCGATCTTGTCGAACTGGTCGAAGCCATTGGTCTTGCAACCCTCGGCGCCGAGCAGTTCGCTCTCCTTGCACGCCGCGGGCACGGCTGGCAGCGAACCAAACCACGCCGCCACGTCACCCTGGACTTTCGGCTGCAACGACCAGTCCATCCACTTGTACGCGCAGTTCGGATGCTTGGCTTCGGCGTGCAGCATGGTGGTGTCGGCCCAACCGGTGGCACCTTCTTTCGGGATGGTCGAAGCGATCGGCTGTTTCTCGTTGATCAGGCCGTTGACCTGATACGGCCACGCGCTCGACGCCACCACGCCTTCGTTCTTGAAGTCACTCATCTGAACGGTGGTGTCGTGCCAGTAACGGTGAATCAACGGCTGCTGCGCGCGCAGCAGATCGAGCACGGCTTTGTACTGCGCTTCGGTGAGTTGATACGGATCCTTGATCCCCAGCTCAGGTTTGGCGGTCTTCAGGTACAGCGCCGCGTCGGCGATGTAGATCGGGCCGTCATAGGCCTGCACGCGGCCCTTGTTCGGTTTGCCGTCGGGGAAATTCTGCGCGTCGAACAGTACGTTCCAGCTGGTCGGCGGCGTCTTGAACACGTTGGTGTTGTACATCAGCACGTTCGGACCCCACTGATACGGGGTGCCGTAGGTCTGGTTGTTGACCACGTACCACGGCGCATCTTTCAGCCGTGGGTCGAGGGTTTTCCAGTTCGGGATCAACGCGGTGTTGATCGGTTGCACACGCTTGCCGACGATCAGGCGCAACGAGGCATCGCCCGAAGCGGTGACCAGATCGTAACCACCCTTGGCCATCAGGCTGACCATCTCGTCGGAGGTCGCGGCGGTCTTGACGTTGACCTTGCAGCCGGTTTCCTTCTCGAATCCGCTCACCCAGTCGTAAGCCTTGTCACTCTCGCCACGTTCGATGTAGCCCGGCCAGGCCACGATATCCAGCTGACCCTCGCCGGCGCCGACCGCCTTCAGCGGCTCGGCAGCTTGCAGGCTGGCGCTGGCCAGCAGGGCTGTGGTGATTGCACTGAGCAGTGCGGTCTTGTGCACGAACATGGTTGAACCCTCTTCTTTAAATTATGGTCGGGGCAGTTGTGAACGCGGTGAAGCATGCCGTTGGCGGCTTGTTATTAGCGTAGTCAGAGATGCTGGCCGTGGCGGGCCATGATGTGCCGCACCACGCTGTAGTCCTGCAGCGAGTCACTGGATAAGTCTTTGCCGTATCCGGAGCGTTTCAGCCCGCCGTGGGGCATTTCGCTGACCAGCATGAAGTGGCTGTTGATCCAGGTGCAGCCGTACTGCAAACGGGCGGCTACCTGCATTGCCTTGTCCAGATTCTGCGTCCACACCGACGAGGCGAGGCCGTATTCGGAGTCGTTGGCCCAGTCCACGGCTTGCGCGAGTTCGTCGAAGCGGGTCACGGTGACCACCGGGCCGAACACTTCGCGCTGGACGATTTCATCAGTCTGCTTGCAACCGGCCAGCAACGTCGGCTGGTAGAAGAACCCGGCGCCGGAATGCACCGCCGCGCCGGTCACGCGCTCGATGTGCGGCTGGCCGAGCGCACGCTCCACGAAACTGGCGACGCGGTCGCGCTGGCGGGTGCTGATCAGCGGGCCGATCTCGTTGTCGGCATCGCGTTTGCCGGCGAAGCGCAGGCTGCTGACCGCCGCGCCGAGCTCGGCGACCAGTTTGTCGTGAATGCCGGCTTGCGCGTAGATCCGGCACGCGGCGGTGCAGTCCTGCCCGGCGTTGTAGTAACCGTAGGTGCGCACGCCGTCGACCACCGCTTGAATATCCGCGTCGTTGCAGACAATCACTGGGGCTTTGCCGCCGAGTTCCAGGTGTGTGCGTTTCAGGGTTTTCGCCGCGGCCTGGAGGATTTTCTGCCCGGTGACGATATCGCCGGTCAGCGAGACCATGCGCACCTTGGCGTGACCGACCAGATGGCTGCCGACGCCTTCACCGCCGCCGCAGATGATGTTGATCACCCCGCGCGGCAGGATCTCGGCGAGTGCTGGCGCCAGTGCGAGGATCGACAGCGGTGTGTGTTCCGACGGCTTGAACACCAGCGTATTGCCGGCGGCGAGGGCCGGGGCGATTTTCCACGCGGCCATCATGATCGGGTAGTTCCACGGCGCAATCGACGCCACCACGCCAATCGGATCGCGACGCACCATGCTGGTGTAACCCGGCAGGTACTCGCCACTGAGCTGACCGGTCTGGCAGCGCACGGCACCAGCGAAGAAGCGGAACACGTCGACGGTGGCGGTCAGATCGTCCTGCCGCGCCAAGTGCAGCGGCTTGCCGCAGTTCAGCGCTTCGAGGCGAGCGAGGTAATCGGCGTGTTTTTCGACGGCGTTGGCGATGTCCAGCAGCAGACTGGAACGTTGTTGCGGCGTGGTGCGTGACCATTCGGCAAAGGCACGGTGGGCGGCGAGGATCGCGGTTTCGACCTGCTCGGTGCTGGCCTCGGCGATGTGGGTGAGGATTTCACCGCTGGCCGGGTTGAGGATCGGTTCGACAAAACCCTGCCCGGCGACCAGTTCGCCGTCGATCAACAACGCGGTACACATCGGGGTCTGCACGCCAGCCATTTTCCGCGATCTCTTTTCTTGTGTGGTCATTGTGGCTCCCGTGCCCGGGAGCCGACCGTCTTATAGATGCAGCAAGACTAGTGCGCGGCTCCGAGGTCGACAAATTCTAAATACTGAAGGTGGCATTCGATTAAATAGATGGCTTGCGTCCGCCGTGCGGCTGCTCGCGGGCTACGGTCAGAAATGGATCAACCAGGGCAGGGCGCGCGGTCCCACGGCGCCAGGCCAGACCGACATCGAGGGTCTGGTTGAGGTCGGCAATCGGCCGCGCTTCGATGATGTCGCCCTCCAGTGACCACGGGCGGTAAGTCATGTCCGGTTGAATCGATACGCCCAGACCTGCCGCCACCAGACTTCGCACCGCCTCGGTGGATGCGGTTCTGAGAGTGATCTTCGGTTGCAGCCCGGCGCCGCGCCACAAGCGCTGGGCATTGCGATCCATCTCGTCGACGTTCAGTTGAATCAGCGGCTCGCGAGCGACGTCGGCGAGGTTGATGCTGTCGTGTTCCAGCAGCGGATGTTGGGCCGGCAGCCACAGACGGTGCGGCGAGTGGGTCAGCACTTCGGTCTGCAGGGCGTGGCGGTCTTCGAGGTTGGACAGGATCAGCACGCCGACATCGATTTCGCCGCTGACCAGCAAATGCTCGATGTACGGCCGCTCGTCTTCCATCACCCGGATCTCGACGTTGGGATAGGCACGCTGGAACCGGGTGAGCAGATCGGCGAGGTAATAACCGGCGACCAGGCTGGTTACGCCGACGATCAACTGACCGGCGACCTGATCGGTGCTCTGTTGCAGGCTGCGCTTGGCGTTGTCCACCGTGGCCAGAATCAGGTGCGCCTGGCGTAGGAATTGATGACCCTGATGCGTCAGCGTCATGCCTTTGGCGTGGCGGCTGAACAGGCTGACGCCGATTTCCTCTTCCAGTTGCTGAATGGCGAGGGTCAGGGTCGATTGGGAAATAAACGCGGTTTGCGCGGCGGCGGAAATCGAGCCGGTCTCGGCCACCGCGATGAAGTGACGGATCTGACGCAGGGTCATCATGAGAAGGGTACCCGGTGGGCGGTTTTTATAGATTGGCCTGAGTGTATATCTATTTTCGCGAAGGGCTGTTGCAGGCGGAGCAACATCTGGAAGCACACTCGCAAGCAGGGGCGGGGCACTTTCGAACTAGGCTGAGGGCCTGATAGATCCGGATAACCCCTGTTTTGGAGGCGGAATATGAACACCCGTGGATTGCTCGATCAACTACTCAAGTCTGGCCAGGATCTGTTGCAGAACAAGGCCGGTGGCGCGCAGAACAAACCCGCGGCTGGCGGGCTGGGCGGTTTGCTGGGTGGGTCTTCAGGCTCCGGTGCGCTGGGCGGTCTGCTCTCGGGGGCAGGCGGTGGTGCTCTGGCGGCCGGGGCCATGGGCCTGCTGCTCGGCAGCAAAAAGGCGCGAAAGGTCGGCGGCAAAGTTGCGGTCTACGGTGGCCTCGCTGCCCTTGGTGTGCTGGCCTATAAGGCGTACGGCAACTGGAACGCCCAGAAAGGCACCGCCCCACAAACCGAACCGCAAACCCTGGATCGTCTGCCACCGGCGCAAGCCGAGCAGCACAGCCAGGCGATTCTCAAAGCACTGGTCGCCGCCGCCAAGGCTGACGGCCACATCGATGATCGCGAACGCCAGTTGATCGAGGGCGAGTTCACCAAACTCGACAACGATCAGGAACTGCAACACTGGCTGCACGCCGAACTTAACAAACCCCTCGACCCCACCGACGTCGCCCGTGCTGCGAGTACGCCGGAGATGGCGGCGGAGATGTACATCGCCAGTGTGATGCTGGTGGACGAGGAGAGCTTTATGGAGAAGAGCTACCTGGATGAACTGGCGAAGCAGTTGAAGCTGGAGCCGGGGTTGAAGGTGGAGTTGGAGAAGCAGGTGCGACAGTTGTGAATTGATACCTCATCCAGGCCGATGAACATCATCAAAATCATCGGCCTTCGGAGTAGCAACGATACCTTTCGCTTCTTGAGCGCGGTAATACGCCTCAATCGTCAACAATGGATCGATACGCGCTTTGACAATGCAAGCTTCCTTTTGCCATGGATACTCATGTAACTGCTTGGACAGAGTCTTCAGACCACCTGTGATCCATCCCTTTTCCGACTGATCCCTCCATCGTCTTGGGTTGCGGCCTGTTTTCACATCGTAGGCTGCAGTTACGGGATCAAGATGGCGGCTTTGCTCAAGCACAGGCAAGTCGGGCAATGGCTGCGTTACATCCATGTAGCGCTGCAGGCAGTCCCAGAAAGCGAGTGCGTTGGCCTGATCCAGCCCGAGCGAGTGAACCTTGGTGGCCAAGCAAATTTTATTATCCGTATAGCGGTGATTTAACCACAGCGCATAGTCATGGGAGCCGAAGCCATTAGGAAGCAGCTGAAGCACTGGGTCGAACTCTTCAAACGGGGCAACGAATAACTTTCGGAAACGCCTTTTGAACCTGAGCATGCCGTCAGTTCGATTGAATTCGCTGCCATCGTGTGTGCTGATTTTGCTATGAATCCACAGCAGTGCGTCGGTACCAAGGGACGCTACGAAATACAGAAAGGCGCCCGCCCATAGGGCGATACACATAGAGTTTGCACTGAATAATGAGTCTTTTATCCAATAGGTAGCAATTGCACCGGCTACAAATCCCAATATTTGCATGTGGTGAAGAAATTTATTTCCCGTCATGAATAACACGAGAGAGGAGAGCATCAAAATGGCAGTTGAAATACCAATGATCGCTCCTCCTGCGGTGCCAGGGTTGCCATATCCTAACTCTGTGCCTATAGAACCAAAGACCCCCAAAACCCAAGGCGCCCAGATGAACGAATAGCTGATGAGCTTAAGTACGAAGAAAAAATGGGTGGCTTTGCTGGCGTTCTGAAACTTCCAGCGTTCATGACTGCAATAGGATTCTATAACGTTATCGATTTTTTTATCCGAGTCAGAGAGTCTGATCGCTTCAAGTTGAGAGCTGACTTCCACCTCCGGTTCTAAATTGGCGTAATTGCCAAATGCGAGATGAGTGTTAAACATTCCGGTCCGGTTTGCATCTTCCGGCCAGCGAGGTGGTGGCAAAGGTTTTTTGCTATCGCTTCGATATGCTCCAATCGTATAAGTCGTATCTCTTTCTGTAATCATACTTTAGACTCGATTATCTCAATCTGCCAATAAGCTGGTGCGTCCTCGGCTGGAATTTTATCCGAAGGTGTTTGGCGATCTTTAGAAGTAAATGCTTTCCATTTTTTTGGGCTAGGTTGAGGCAGCACTAAAATATCTTCTGTTTCGTTAACGCTGAGTTCAAATTGCGCGCTGATTTTAAGCCCCTCCGTCATGTCGAAGCTATAGCGTTGCAGTGGATTAAGGTGCACGACGGGAAGGCTAGGTGACAGAATGTACAGTACACTGGTCGCATCGAGTGGTAAGGCAGAGATCTTTGGATTCGTCGCCGGTACACGGTGATACCGTTTGACCGCTAATAATCCAGACTTCTCTAATTTGCTTTGGAATTCTTGTACGATCAATCGGAACTTTTTATCATTTTCAAACATTGCGAGTAGAGGCGAGCTCAAAACTACAGCCCAGTCATTGTCATTCAGCAGTTGCTTTTCAGGAAGCACGCATTCCAGTGCCGAGTCAGGCTTTTTTGACCGATTGTTATCTGCGTTTTGTAATGCGATTCGATGAGCCGCTGGCGCCTTTTTGCGCCATTGCGATAAGCGCTCAACAAATATCTGGGGTCTCCCGATGATGCCCAGAAGTTGCTGATAAGCTATTTTCTGGTCTTTTAAATGGGTAAAAATATCACTCTTGCCAATGAGGCTGTCCAACATTCCTGCCTCGGCAAATTGAATCCCAAAAGGGCCTTTTTTTACGATTATTTCAGTATCGCTGTCAGTGAATATATTCGCAGCAATTGTGCCGCCGACAGTCATTAACACGCCAGCGAGCAAGATGTATGGATTTACAACCAGACCTAATCCATAAGCGCCCCACAAGCCGCTGCCAACTGCAACAACTCCATACGCTGCGGCGGCATCAGTATCGCCCTGACTGAAGGATCGGTAACTGTCCCATCCGCCCAGTACCGCACCTCCAAGGGTTGCGATACCGCCTACCGAACGAAGTAATGGTAGTTTTGAACTGCCCGTCTGGTTTTTTAGATTCTTTGCCCAGTTTGTGGAGATTTTCGCTATGTCAAATCGCGGCTTGGTTAACTTTTGCTCCATCGTTGAACCGAGTAGTAGCTTGCTGTGGCTTCCCAGTGCTGCAGATAAATCCAGTGTTGCGCTGGCTATCCCTGCGCTTCCTCGAAGGGTCTCATCACTACTGTTGAGGTCTTTATAGGCTTTTATCTGTGCCCAAATATTATATGTTGCAAACGCAACCATGAGTGTTGGTATTGTTTTGTTTTTCTCTAAAGCTTGCGTAGCTGAACTCATTTGTACGCGAAAGGCGCTGTAACTTGCCAGGTCCGGGTGATCCTTGGGTATTGCAATTACGGTTAAGTTACGCAGGCTTGGTCGTGAGGAGGCGCCGATTCGTGGACTTGTGCTACCTAAGATTCCACCTGATTGATTATGCAACGTCGCATAGCGATAACTTTTTCTGGTTAGTGCCTGACGTTCGACTTCAGTGATTCCACCGCGCAAACCAGCGCCTTGTACACCAATAACAACATAATCCTGTGCGAGCGCTTGGCCTTGTTGCATCAGTTTTATAGTTGCTACTTTTGGCAGTAGCACTGAGAGTGTAGAAAATGCGGGCGTGAATATACGATCAAGCTGGATTTTTGAGGCGTTTTGAGATAGTCGGCCAATTTGCGCGACTACACTTGCGCCAAAGTTATCGAATAAGTCAGCGAGAAAATAAACGAAACCCTTCCCCGCACTTGGCTGATCCACTGCTCCGGTCAACGTGGATGTCAGGATCAAAGTACTCAGCCCGGTCAATGCTGGGTCGGGCGCTTGGGCTGTTTTTCGAAGTTTGATAATTCGTTTTATCGTCTCTGGAAGCTGTTCCTGGTTTTTTGCTAATAACAGTGAGCCAAGCGGGTGCTCACCTTTCAATATGGCCTCGCAAATGCGATTTGCGGACGCAGTAATCTCTTTGTATCCTTCACCGGTATACATTGCATCGCAACGATCAGGTAACTGATTGAGCGCCTCAAGTATTTCGGTCATTAAACTGTAAGGCTCTAAGAGGCCCTCATCATTTCTATAGCACCAGTCAAGAAGGACTGTGTGCACTTTTCTGTCAGTTATTTCAATAAGGCGAGCCAGTCTTGCGGCCAATTGCTCTCGACATTTTTTTCGCTCCTCTTCAAATACGACACTCTGCAATTTGGGCAAATCGACCTTGTCTTTTAAGTCGGCCAATGGCCCTTCGAGCGTGCTGTACAAAACCTGAGCATATTGTCCATGTTGCTGATGGGGAACAAGAGCATTCAGAGTCTGCAGATAATCAACACATTCGCGAATTTGCGTCGTCGCGTGGCGCACTTCGTATAGCGGATCGTCGAGAATCATCCCAATCAGATGCGGGTAACCACGCAGTCCGTTTTGGGTCAGCAAATCCTCTCCAGCCTCCAGGGTCGGTAGAGCCGGCGGTGGCGCGTGTTTTATTTTTTGAGCGAGCTCTTCTTTGCGCTTTTGCAGCTTCACGATTAGCGCATCGGGTTTGAAGGCTGCGAAGTCCGGCGTGAACTGTGCAGGATCTTCCATAGCCGCTTCAATGCTGAAGTCGCGTGAACGCAGGCCTTTGGTCAGTTTTGCGATCGGTGTCGCGGGGTGAATTGATGTGGGTTTCCAGATCGTCGTCTCACCCGCTGTTGCTGCCCAGGCGGAGGCCATATTTTGGCTGCGGGCCCTTATTCGGCTCGGGTCTTCTTCCAGCCAGGTGATGTATTCCCACGTCCAGGAAACTTCACTAAAAGCCATGCTGAATTGTCGACCCAAAAAGCGGCCGTCGAGCATCATCGGTACCAGGATCAACTGCTGATTGACGCCTACTGGCTCACGTTTATCGGCGTTGCCTTTTTGATCCGCCACTTTTCGCCAGTGGACCAGGTCGACTTCGGCCAACTGCCCTTTACCATCAGTAACGAGTTCACGCCAAACCTTGTTGTTTTGGAACACATAGACGCGACCCACCCGCGGCACGCCGCCCTGCAGCGTTTCATTGAGCTTGTCGTGGCCGGGCAGGCGGGCCAGAGGTGTGACTGCAAGCACAATATTTTTCTGGAACCTGTCCAGTTCTTCAGTGGTTTTCGCGTCCACCATGACGGGAATCTGCAGGTGCCCGCCGTCGATACGTTCTACGTTAAGCACCAGCCGGTATTTTTGATCATTCTCGTAGTCGACCTTCTTACGCGTTCCTTCGTTAATGGACTTGTCCTTGAACTCACTCATGCCTTGTCCTCTGGCCCCAGCAATTGCAATTGGCTGCCTGATTCGGGATCGCCCCACACATCGACGATGAGGGCCTCTTTACCTTTTTCGCTGGTATTTCTCGTGGCGGGTTTATTTAGCGGTGCATTGCCCAGGAGTTGCCCGACCGGTGCGGTATCTGCTGGCTTGGGTGGCACTGGCAGTGCCGCTGCAGCTCCCGTCCCGCTAACTGGACTGCCGCCGGAGTTCATGTCTATCACCGGGCCGCTCAGTGTAACGCCACTGGCGTCGATCTTGATGAAGCTGCCGCCGCCAATCAGGGTCAGTTCGCTACCGGCTTCCATTACGATTTTGGTGCCACTATCAAGATGAATCTCCTGGCCGGCATCAATGAACTGGCCGGTGCCGATCTTGATGTGCTGGTTGACGCCCACGGTCAGGTGGTCGTTGGCGCGGGCTTCGACTTTGCGGTCTTCGTAGACGGTGTGGTGTTCTTCTGCCTTGAATTCTGTGTAGCTGTTTTGCTCGACGGTGTCGTGGCGTTCGTTGCCGACGCGGATCTTCTG